>NZ_JBJXHJ010000068.1:0-937 GCF_046487845.1 Pseudomonas sp. PHC1 | reverse complement strand
GCCGTGGACAGCGTGCCAGCGATCTTCGCCATCACCCAAGACCCCTTTATCGTCTACACCTCCAACATCTTCGCCATCCTTGGCCTGCGTGCGTTGTATTTCGCCCTGGCGGCGATGATTCACCGCTTCGCCTACCTCAAGTACGCGCTGGCGCTGGTGCTGGTTTTTATCGGGGGCAAGATCTTCCTGGTCGGCATCATCGGCAAGATTCCGGCGGTCATTTCCCTGAGCGTGACCTTGGGTCTGCTGCTGGGCGGTGTGCTGCTGTCGCTCTGGAAAACACGCGACCAAGCCTCTGCTGGCTCGCAGGAGTAAATCAAAAAAGGTGGCGGCCGCTAGTCGGCTGCCTCCTAGCGAATTGGCAACTTTGAGACATATGGCCAGTAACGGACTCGGCATTCAAGTCGAGTGTGGCTATAACGCCAACGGCGGTACTGGAAACGCCAGTGGATCCCCTCTGATCAATCCAGATTGATTTCCACTAAATAGCGCCAGCTTGTTTTCGTGAAGGGTTTCGAGTTCGTCCAGCAGTTGGGGAGGGGATGACATGGTATCCACTAACTCTGCGCCGTCGGCAACGCTCTGAGCAGTAGCGCACCTCCGCCCAGCAGCGCTCCCATTTCTTGCGCCAGGCGAATGGCAATCCGCAGACCACACACACCTTTACGGGTAGTTCACTCTTCTTCAAAACACCCACCTGCATCGAGTTTGGCGACCAGTTTTTGGCCTCGTTTCCAGAGCGCCTCCTGCTTGGCTTCACTCATCCGGTGGAGGTTCTTGTAGACCATGCCCATGCGCTGATTGCTGTGCAACAGGTCGCCGTGACGTATCAGGAAATGCCAGTAAAGCGAATTGAAAGGGCAGGCGTCGTCGGTCTTGCTTTCACTGACTTTGTACGCGCAGTGACGGCAGTAATCAGACATTCGCTTTATATATA
>NZ_JBJXHJ010000021.1:0-119896 GCF_046487845.1 Pseudomonas sp. PHC1 | reverse complement strand
CACGTGAAACCTTGGATTTTGAAACACCCGCTGATAGGTTGCAGCGACTCGTTGCGTTGACCGGTTGAGCCCGCCACGGCTTTTTTTCGATGTCAATTCCATTTCAGATTATCGATGATGGGTACAAGGTTTGTTTTAACTGTGATGCAATAGGTGAGGAAGTTAGTGGTAGGTTTATCTCGATACTAAAAAATGCAATTCTTACTTCGCAAGGAGGTACTCACTCTCACGAGGAGATTATTTGCTCAATTACAGATAGTTTTGGTATGGATGTTTCGGAAGCTATTATTTATTACGATGCATTCGCAGCAATTTTGTCTGATGATCACGGCTATTTTAGATTTGATGATGATAAAAAAAATGAGAATGGGAAAATACATCCGCGGTATCATTTCGATATTTTCTATAAAAATTCTTCATCTATAAAAATAGGCACTGACGCTGCTGTAGATATTGATTGTTTCTACTCCCTTTTTGATGGTTCTCTTCCTAAGCACTACCTTAGGCGTTAGCAGTAGTTTATTTGTAGTGTGAGGTGGGGCGGGTTACTGTTTATAGGTGGTCACCGCCTCACTCTCCATGCACACATTTTTTCTATATTACTCTGATAACAGGTAGGCGAGAATTAACGTCGACTTTGCCAGGTTGATCCCTAGCTTGTGATCTTGTATTTCAGTAAAGAGCAAAGACTAAGGACTAAACAGTTTAGTGACGATTTTATTAAAATCATGAGCTACCGCTATCTGTGTAATCTCCAAGTTCTAAAGAAGGCTTTTCTTCTCCTCTGAATTTTATATTTGGCATACTTCCCTTTCCGGCAGATGTTGGGCGCCTGGCTTTGGCTAGCGCTGTTGGTATTTTAGGGGCATCTGGTACATTTCCCTGCAGCTCTACTCCGCCCTCAAGAGCTTTCATTGCAATAAAACCTCGCAAGATATTTTCTCTGTAAGTGTACAATCCTTTTCTGTCAAGGGCGGTTTCTATAATTCCTCCATATTGTTTCTTCTTCAAATCGCGCAGTTTTGCTAGGAAATTTGGTTGTGGTAAGGGGAGGCGCTCTGGTGAAGGGTTTTTACCATGTAGTTTTTCATGAATGCGTAAGTATGACAGGAAAATTCCTTCGCCATATCTTATGATGTCTTCGGAGTCGCTTGTTGCCCATAATATTTCTGTATAGTCAGGCGATCGATGAGATGTCGCTTGCTCATAAGGGTGCTTTAAATGGGCGCCAATACTCGAGATTGCATCCTCAAGTGCTAAATTGAAGAGGTTTATATCTAGGTGGCTGATGTTTTGTTCATTGTTGAAAGCAAGCCAAAGTAACTTTTCCATGATTAAGTGAGCATAGTATGGGAATCCGTTCGAGATTTTTGCCACTGTGAAGCAAACTTCGTCGTCTACTGACAAGGAGAATGCGGCAGCTGCTTCGCGGACGATATCTTCACGAGCGCTCCACCCAAGTCGCTCTAAACCAATAGTATGAAGTTGACGAAAACTTGATTCGTGCGAGCCTAGTAGCTTTTCAAGTGATGTAGCAACACCTGTAAAAATAAACTTTACATTGACGCCTCTATCTCCAAGGTCTTTCAAGAACGTAGCGAAAAGTTTTCTTTCAGTTTCTGAGTCTATTTGATCGAACTCGTCAATTATTATCACGGGGTTTTCTGAGTGGTACTTTGAGATCTCTTCTGCGGCATTAACTGCTGAGTACATTGAGTCAACTTTAACGATTTCTACTTTTTTTGCAGTGTTTTTCCAGTTTATAGAATAAATTTTTATGTTTATTGTTTGAGTGACGGTGTGTTCGAATTTTCCAGCCAGCGATTTCATCACTCTATCGACTAGATTTTCTATTGTTTCATAAAATTTTGTGTCCGGTCCGCACCCAACTTGAATTGGAGAATTGTCTGGTGATTGATATTGTGCCGCAGCGGCGGCTGCTAGCGAAGATTTTCCCACGCCTCGGTCACCATAAATAAAGACATGGCGACCATTTGCATAAAGAGCTTCCTCTATTAGGCATAGCTCTTTTTCTCGCCCAAATAATTGTTGTATGCTCTTTACCGGCCCAGATGCCGAGATGTGTTCGTTTAGCTTCTTGGTGAATTCAGCTTTATTTTCAAATCCGAATATCGACATAATAATCCTTGTCGTTAATGGCTGTGCGGTTATAAAAATTTTAACTATGTTGCAATAATTTCGAAGAAGCTTTCAGTTAAGTATTCTCCATTAACCATCACCCTCACATTATGCCGCCCAAAATGGTGTTGCCGCGTCGTGAAATCCTTAATCACCTGCCGCCGCGCCACAATCTCACGCCCAAACCCCGCCAACTCCAGCGTCTTCAGCTTGAAAACCTTGGCCGACGTCCCGCCATTCGCCTTCACATAGTCAATCGCATAATCAATCACCAGCCGCTGTTCAACTGGCACCAACGATCGAACGGTAAATGACAAGGTAACCGTATCCCCAAGCCGCACAACCGCCGGCTCCACCTTCACATCCAGCAACTCAACCTCAGCCTTCGCCCCAGCGCCTATAACCGTAAGCGCCCGAGAATTCCCCTGTTTGATCAAACTCCGCAACGCATGTTTGGCAATCCAAGCTGTGTGCCTGTTGTCCAGCGACCACCCCTCAACCGTATCCAGCACCCATTCCGGATGCTCTTTCGTCACATCATTCAAATGATTCGCCACGGACTTGCGCACGTACAAACTTTCATCGGCCTTCAACCGGTCAAGAATCCCGGCAGCCAACAGCGGGTCAGCCTGCACCGGTTCCAGCCGAAACGACCACGGCAGGCGAGGGCGGCTGCCTTCGCTGGCGAGGCGGCGGACGTGGTGGTTTTCGTCTCGGGTCCAGTCGTGCATCAGTTCCAGCGAGCGTTCCAGTTCGCTGCGCAGGAAGTGGCGGATGGCGAATTCGGAGGAGCCGAAGGTGGTGAAGTACTTCAGGGCTTCCATGGAGGTGTCGAACGCGTGCGCGCCGTAGCGCGCGACGTAGTGCGGCAGGCACATGCTGACGAAGCCGCTGTTCAGGCGTGGGGCAAGTTCGCGCAGCACCGCGAGGGAGTCTGCGTAATCCAGCGGCAGCACCGCGTGCAGGCTTTCGCTGACGCGGGCCATGCGTTGCATGACGGAGAGGTCGGCGAGGCCGTCGTTGGCATGCTTGAGAAAGGCCTTGGCCTTGAACGCCGGGTACACGGCGCTCATTTCTGTGGCGATGTGTTGCAGGCGTTCGGCGTTGAAGATTTCTTTCAGCGCCGGCGCAGCCGTTTCAGATGCGCTCATGATCAGGTCATCGGGGTGCTGATGAACGCCTGGGTGCTTTCGGCGTACGCGGTGTATTGGGCGATGCGCGGGAAGCGTTGGGCGTCGATCTGGTCGGGGACGACTAAGCTGGTGAAGCTCCAGGCGATGGCGAGGGTGATGCCGTCCTGATGGAGGGAGCCGTCGGTGGGCAGCGGGTGCTTTTCGAGTTGGTGTTCGAGGGCGGTGAAGGCGGCGGCGAGTTGGCCTTCGACGCGTTCGACCCACGGCTGGTATTGAATGTCGGCCGGGCGCAGGTTGCGTTCGTAGTAGAGCTGCACGGCTTTTTCGCAGGCGGCGAGACCGAAGCCGATCAGGCGCAGGGCTTTGGCGCGTTGCGGCAAGTCGGCGGGCAGCAGGGTTTTGCCGGACAGGGCTTCGAGGTAGTCGAGGATCAGGGTCGAATCGATCAGCACGTCGCCGTCATCAAGGACCAGGGTCGGCGCCTTGACCACCGGGTTGATCTGCTGGAAACGCTCGAAGTGGCGGAACACCGAGACCGGGTCGTGTTCCAGTTCGATCCCCAGGCACTTGGCGGAGATCGCCACGCGGCGGACATAGGGTGAGTCGAGCATTCCGATCAGTTTCATGTGCACTTCCCTTGAGGCGACGATTTGGTGATGTGGGTGACGAATGTAGCGACAAAGTCTGTGGGCTGACTACCTCGTGACAACGGGCCGACGGTCGCTGCTGAGCGTATCACCGATGAAACACCCGAAAATAAAGGCTGGGATGGCCCTTGCGGAGGTCTTCGACGGATCTATAGTCAAAGTGCCAGCACCGACCAGGGATGGAAAAGTTAAGCGAGTTCAGGCCCTCTGACTCAGTACTCGTTTGTATTACTCCCTTGTAGTCCATGACCCCTCGATCGTTGAGGCGCCGACCTGCGCGCGATCGATGCGCAAAGGCGTGCTATGGAAACTCAAGGGAGGGTTAAAGCATGTACAAGCACAGTTATTTAATTTGGTGTCTGGTAGGGGCGGGCGCATTAACAGGATGTGGCTCGAGACCGACTCCCGGCGTGGTCGCCGAAAACTGGGCAACCAATACAGAGCAATTAGGCATTCAGGCGATATACCCACCTCGGGCACAGTTTGAGGTCGGTGATGTTTTTGTTGCGCGTTCTGTTGGGAAAGGCCAGAAAAGCAAGACTGCCGATTATGTGTTGGGATCGATCCGCGTCGATCACATCGATCTGAGTGAGGAGTTGTACCGGTCTGCACCAACAGTGACCTTCGAGTCTTCGGATACCTACGATGATGGCACGGGCATTGGTACTGTCCAGACCAGAAAGGTTCTACCATTGAAGGTTCGTGACCGGGTGATAAATAGCTTGGTAGCTTTCCCAGGATTTACCTTTGCTTCACTGGCTGAAAGTGATGTTGGCGTCAATGTCACCAGCAATGCTATCGGTGCGCTTATCGGGTTGGGACGTCGATCACAATACAGCGTGTCCTACTCGGTTCCGGCGGCGGAGACCTATGGTGTGAGCTATCTGGAGGCACGACGCCGGTTCAACGAGGTGGCGCCGACGCGTTACACCATAAAGGATCGTCAAATGTTAAAGGAGGCCGCGCAGGCATTAAGTACGAGCGGAAGAGGTTCTGAGGGGGCGCAGTCGGTATTGGTTTTGATCACGGACGTATACCTGGCCCGAGCCATTGATGTGAGTGTTTCTTCTGAGGAGGGCATGAGTGCCACGTTCTCGGCATTGACCATGGCGATGGTTGATCTGAGTGACAAGAAGAAAAGCATCGAAGCGCAGTTGCTCAAACTCCGCAAGGAGCCAAATGCTGGTGCTGGTGCTGAAGGCAAGGTTCAAACAAAAGAAGACAAGGAAACCAAACCGGCTGACCCTCAAAAGCCTGATAAGCCCCAGCCTGAGGTAAAAACCGCAGCCGCGGCAGTGTCGACAACCAGTCAAGCCAGAATCGACGAGTTGGAAGCTGAGTTGGAGCAGGTCAATTCTCAACTGCGTGACCGGGTGAACAAAGTTGCTCCTGATTTGCCGGGCGTTACGGGGTCGGTAGTCAGGTCCTCCGCGTTGGGTGTGACCTTGCGTCAGGCATTTGCTCGGCCGGTTGCTATCGGGTACCGGGGTATCAACTACAGCATTGAGTCGTTGCTTCCACCTCCAGTAACTGCACAGAACCTCGGAGAACTGGAACCATCGAACGACAGAGTCGTGGTGTTGATCAAGGAAAATGTAGACCCGAAACTCCTTCCCAAGTCCGTTCGCGATTTATTGGAGGAAAGTCTACCGCAGCCACAGATTCGCCAACCTTGAGTTTCTGCTCATGCACAACGCCAGCCCGTGCGAGGCATTGGTTGGCGCGTACAAATTTGGGGATTCTGCCGTCAGAAAATGCGACAAAGCGCCGCTCGTCCACCGTTTGTCTTCTATATACAGCCGCTCGACTGAATTTCTTGCTATAAACGCACTCCGATGAGCGCTGTGAAGCCTGTGTCAGAGCAGTTTCCGGGCCTTGTCGGACAAATTCCCGGTATTTACAGTTGCTGAGCCCTCAAACGGGCCTTAGACTGCCGCCCCTTCGTAAATTGAGTGCCGGGTGGCGTTTGCAATAAACGATGCCTTTCCGATGACCGCAGGCGGTTCGCCGGAACGCTCCCTAATTCGCCTTAATGCACGTTTTTTATAGAGATATCAATGACAAAGGACAAGTTGCTGGCCATGCCGGCAGATGACTACATGAATGCCGAGCAACACGCTTTCTTTCAAGAGCTGTTGCAGAACATGAAAGTCGAAACCCATGAGCGCATTGAGCAGAACCGTATTGCCATCGAAAGCCTGGACACCCCGGCTGACCCGGCGGACGCCGCATCGGTGGAAGAAGAGCGCACCTGGCTGGTAAACGCGATCGATCGCGACCAGCGCATGCTGCCGCAACTCGAGCAGGCCCTTGAGCGTATCAAGGAAGACAGCTTTGGCTGGTGCGACGACAGCGGCGAGCCGATCGGCCTGAAACGCCTGCTGATCAGCCCGACCACCAAGTACTGCATTGAAGCTCAAGAGCGTCACGAGCAGATCGACAAGCACCAGCGTCAGGCCTGATTCCTGAGGCGACCCCTTCAATCCGGGTCGTCGCGAAAAGATCGCAGCCTTTGCAGCTCCATCGGGAACTGCAAAAGGCTGCGATCTTTGCTTTTTCTCGTCTGCCGGAAAATTCCCGCACTTTTCCATTGATCTGCCACAGACCCACGACTAACGGACCATGGATAATGGCGTTGTAGTGGCGTTTAATGCAGCCACAACAATGAGAACAAGCGTGGGGTAACGAAATGACGAGAGATGGATCTCTGGTTGCGGCTCTGCCTGCACCAGTTGTTTTGCCGAAGAATCGCTGGCTGACGCCGACCTTGCAAAGCATCGCCCTGATGCTGTTGCTGGCCGGGATGAGCCTGGGCGAATGGCCCTTGTACGTCAGCATGCCGCTGGCGGTGCTGATCGTCTGGCTGCCGCGCCTGCGTTCTCGTGCGGTCCCCGATGCTCAACCGGTCGATAGCAGTACCGCGATGTCCGAGCTGACTCGCGACCTTTCCTACACCACCAGCCATAACGCGCTGTCCGCCGCCGGCGTGGCGTTTTCCGTCAAGGAACTGGCCGGCAAGCTGCAATCGCAACTCGACGCCGCCGCGCAAATTGTCAGCAACGCTGAAGTGATGATTGCTACCGAACAAGCCACCTCGCAACTCAGCCGTGAAGCCTTGGGCGCTGCCAGCGAAGCCCATCACAGCAGCGCGGCGGGGCGCACCGAATTGGTGGATTCGATTTCGCGCATGCATCAGCTCAGCCAGCGCGCCAATGCCAGCCGCGAACTGATCGAAGCCTTGAGCCAGCGCAGCGATGACATTCAGCGTGTGACGCTGGTCATTCAGTCCATCGCCAGCCAGACCAACCTTCTTGCATTGAACGCCGCGATTGAAGCAGCCCGGGCCGGTGAGCACGGGCGCGGTTTTGCGGTAGTGGCGGATGAAGTCCGTGGTCTGGCGGCGCGTACCGCGACGGCCACTGGCGAAGTCGGCGAGATGGTCGCCGACATCCAGCAACGCACGGCGCAGGTGGTGGAGCAGATCCGCCAGCTCTCCGACGATTTGCACACGGGCGTCGAGCAGGTCGAACACACCGGTCAGCACCTGGAAAACATCGCGCGACTGGCGGCCGGGGTGGAAACCCAGGTCGGCGAAATCGCCCGAGGCGCAGAAACCAACCGTGAGCAGCTCGACAGTCTGTTCACCGCCATCGAACAGATGCGCAGCGATCTGGCAATCAGCGACCAGCAGACACGGCGTCTGGCCGAGGCCGCCGTGCAGATGGAAGGGCAGGCGGAAACCATCAGCGAACGTCTGGCCGAAGTCGGGCTGGATGACTATCACCAGCGCATCTACGACCTCGCCCGTGAAGGGGCCAGCCAGATTGCCGCGCGGTTCGAGGCCGATGTCGAGCAAGGGCGCATCAGCCTCGAGGACCTGTTCGACCGCCAGTATCAGCCGATTCCCGATACCTGGCCCGCCAAGTTCCAGACCCGTTTCGACCGCTACACCGATCAGGTGTTGCCGGCGATTCAGGAGCCATTACTGCCGCGCCACGAAGGCCTGGTGTTCGCCATCGCCTGTACGCAGCAGGGTTATGTGCCGACGCACAATCAGGTGTTCAGCCAGCCACTGACTGGAGATGTGCAGGTCGATACCGTCAACAATCGCACCAAACGCAAATTCGCCGATCGCACCGGCATCCGCTGCGGCAGCCATCAGCAACCGGTGCTGTTGCAAACCTACACCCGAGATACCGGTGAGCTGATGCACGACCTGTCGGTGCCGATCATGGTCAAGGGCCGCCACTGGGGCGGGTTGCGTCTGGGCTACAAACCGGAGAATCCGCGCTGAGGTATTGTTGCCGGAACTGCAATTAAGCTGTGCAGCGGCGTCGCTGTTTCCTCTTGATCCAAATCATTAACATACCTACATAGTTAGGTTGCTAATGAAGTGGGGAGGTCAGCATGCAATGCAGAGTCGATGTCGCGGTGATGATCGGCAGCGGTGTGCCCGCCGGTCTGCGCGCGATGGGGCAAAGTGTCTGCTGGGTGGTGCTGCTCAATGGCGAACGCCGGGGCACCGCTTTTTCCAGTCGTAACGAGGCGGAAGAGTGCAGGGCCGCATGGCTGGCGCAATTGAGCGCTGAAACCGGTGACAACCTGCACTGATCAAGATTACTTGCCTCGGTGCAGGCGCACATTCAGCTCATCGACCATGATGGCTTCCTCGCCATCGGCCCGCAGCCACTCCTTGAGCATCTGCGCCTGTTGCGGGTTCCAGAAGTCGGCGTCGATCAGCTTGGTATCGGCGTCCAGCGGATGGGCTTCGATGAAGTCATCGATCGCCGTTTCCTCCGAAGGCAGCCCTAATTGGTCAAACAGGGTTGTCAGATTGTAAGCAGGCAGTTCCATGGTTTACTCCTTGAAGGATGGCGGGGGCGATCACTCTCTTCATCTGAGGTGCGCGCTCGCCAGGAGTTCGATTCGCGATTCAAGTGAACGGGCAAGGGCACAGGCGGCGTTGTGATTCTCGCGGAAACCTCTGACAAGCCCCGTCGATTTTTCCCTGATATGGAAAAAGGCGTTGCCCGCCGGAATCACTTGAAACAACGGTTCCCGTCCGCAAGGCTCCCTTGTAGGAGCAGTCTCGAAGGCAGGAGCGTTCAAGTCAAAGGCGGGTTCGTGAGTCACGGCAAAATGCGTCATAGTGCACATATGAAGTCCTTTTCATGGATTGACCTGCATTTACAGGGTGTTGCGGGTAGTCGCGAACAGCATCGCTGCTCTAGAATCGCCCAAACCGGTTGACGGCATGGCGCTATCTAAAGCAATTTTTTGCGTGCGATATGTCGGAAAAGTGATTTTCTTGGCGAGTTTTTTCCCTAAAGTTCGTAGTCAGTTTTCTCTGGCCGACCTTGATGCGTTTTCCTTCAACATTTGGAGAACGTCTTTGCAGGTTTCGCGAGTGGCATTCCAGTAGTCTTGTGCAACTCGCGTTGAATGAGCACTTCGCTCGCTCAGGCGTATATTCGAGTTAATGAGCAATACCTTCGGCCGGGCCGATATTTTCTGCCGTGCGCGCTTTTCGCGTACGGCACTCTTTTTCAAGTGTGGGGATGTTTCTTTGGCAGTCAGTAACCTCGATATGCATGCTTTGTTCGTGCTGGGTGATTTGCGGGCAAAGCTGGTCAAGCAGTTTCAATCGCGTTTTGTTTACATCACCGAGCAAAACGCCGAAGGCATTTACGTTGCCGAGATCGACACCGAAAGCGCATTGGTGGTCGATGACAAACCTGGCCTCAAGCTCAAGGTCGGCGATCATTTCAGTGCGTCGGTGCTGCCGAGCCGTGAAGGCGGCAAGATGGACATCCGCTTTCGTGAAATCAAAATGACTGTGTACGGTCTGGGCGACTATGCGTTCGTCACCACGGCCGACGGCCATGCCATTGTGTTCAAGGAGGGCCACAGCGCGGTCACCGTGTTTGCCGCCCATGAACAACTGCAGGAAGGCCTGACCAAGACCTTGAAGGCCGTTACCGCCAAAGCCGCCAAGTGGCGCAAGGGCGAACTGGTGACGTTCAAGGCCAGCGAGTGAGCCGCGCCGATTTCCATTTGCAGAACCTCGACAGTGCCCGCGACGAAGCGCATCGGTTGTTCGCTGCAAAGGCCCAATTGAAAGGTGCCTGGCTGGGTTGGGTCGCCTCGCGGATCTACGCCTTGCAGCCTGCCGAGTACGCCAGCATGGTCAGGCGCGAGCTGCAGAGCTTGCGGGAAATGTCTGAAAAGTAGCCTCGTGCGTGTCATGCCCCTGAAAAAGCAGGAACCTCGTCTACAGTCAGTTGACTGAGTATTCAGAGGCTTGCGGTCTTCTGCCAGGCCATCCTGCTATTGCTGTGAACAGCACGAGGTGCAAAAGCATGAACGGATTTCGACGGTTGCTGGCCGCTGGGTTGACCACATTCGGTTTGATGACGGCGGTGCCTGCGGTGAGCGCGGCACAGGCGCCAATCCACTTTGCCGACCTGAACTGGGAAAGTGGCAGCCTGATCACCGATGTCCTGCGCATTATTGTCGAGAAGGGCTACGGCCTGCCGACCGATACCTTGCCGGGCACCACCATTACCCTGGAGACCGCATTGGCCAACAATGACATTCAGGTCATTGGCGAAGAGTGGGCCGGGCGTAGTCCGGTATGGGTCAAGGCCGAGGCCGAGGGCAAGGTCGCCAGCCTGGGCGACACGGTCAAAGGCGCCACCGAAGGCTGGTGGGTGCCGGAATACGTGATCAAGGGCGACCCGGCCAAGGGCATCAAGCCCTTGGCGCCGGATCTGCGCAGTGTCAGCGATCTGAAGAAATACAAGGATGTGTTCAAGGACCCGGAAACCCCGAGCAAGGGTCGGTTCCTCAACAGTCCTATCGGCTGGACGTCGGAGGTGGTGAACAAGCAGAAGCTCACGGCTTATGGCTTGCAGAATGACTTCACCAATTTCCGCAGCGGCTCCGGTGCGGCACTCGATGCCGAGATCAGCTCATCGATCCGTCGGGGCAAACCGGTGTTGTTCTATTACTGGTCGCCGACGCCGTTGCTCGGCAAGTTCAAGCTGATTCAACTGCAAGAGCCGCCGTTCGACGCCGAAGCCTGGAAGACCCTGACCGACGCCGATAATCCCAATCCGAAACCGACCCGTTCGCTGGCCTCGAAGCTGTCGATCGGCGTGTCTACACCGTTCCAGAAACAGTACCCGCAGATTGCCGAGTTCTTCAGCAAGGTCGATTTTCCGATTGATGACCTGAACAAGGCATTGGCCGAGATGAGCGAGAAACACACGGCGCCCCGGGATGCGGCGGTGGCGTTCATGAAGGCGCATCCGGATGTGTGGCAGGCGTGGCTGCCGAAGGATGTGGCGCAGAAGGTTCAGGCAGGTCTGTAGCGGTTTGGCGAGGGCACTTGGCCCTCGCCAAGTTGAATCAGAATCGCGTTTGCACAGCCAGCTCGAAAGTACGCGGTGTGCCGAGGTAATACGCCGGCGACACATGGGCGAACTCGGCATACACCTCATTCGTCAGGTTGCGCACCCGCCCGGTCACGGTGGTGTGCGAATCCACCTTGTAGCTCAGGAAGCTGCCAAACAGCGTGTACGACGGCACGGTCATGGTGTTGGCCGTGTCGGCGAATACCGATGCCACGTACCGGGCATCGACCCCACCTTGCCATTGCGGCGAGAAATCATAGGTCAGCCACAGATTGCCGACCCGGTCCGGCACGTTGGTCGGTGTGTTTCCCTTGCGCGAAACCACTACGCCGGCGGCGTTCTTCTCGTTGAACTCATCGTATTGCGCATCGACCCAGGCGAAGTTGCCTTCGGCCAGCAACTTGTCCGAGATCCGCAGCGAGCTGGCAATTTCGATGCCTTTGGAAGTCTGCTGACCAACCGCAATGCTGCTGGTCGGGTCCTGTGGATCCGTCACAGCGAAGTCCTTGCGCTCGATGGTGTAGGCGGCCACGGTCGCCGAGCCGCGTCCGTTCAGGTAGTCGAACTTGCTGCCGATTTCCCATTGTTTGCCGGTCGAGACATCGAAGTCCTGGGTGCCATTGGGTTGCTCGGCGGCGGTGCTGTATTGCACATACACATTGGCTGACGGAATGAACTGATACGTCAGGCCGATACGTCCGGTGACCGGCTCCCAACTGCGCCTCAAGTGACGCGGGTTGCTCGCCGTCACCGTGCGATGGTTGGTCACGTTTAGATCGATGTCGTCATAGCGCAGACCGGTGAGCAGCGAAAGCTTGTCGGTCAGCGCCAGGCGGTTTTCGGCGAACAGCGCTTTGGTCGTGACTTCGTTGGTCTTGTCGCTGACGAAACCCGGCATCGTCCCGGGAATATCATAGAAATGCCCCGGTCGGTAGCTGTTCGGGTTCACCCTGCTCGCGCCTTTGACGTTCAGCGGCGAGTTGGTGGTCTGGTTGACCTTGTACTCGAAGCCGCCGGACCAGGTGGTGTCGAGGCCGAACAGGGTGTTGTCGTGACGCAGTTCGAACTGGTTGCCGTTCTGCTCACCCTGGTGTCGCACTTGATACGCGGTGGAGCGGTTCACGGCGCTGTTGTCGGCGTTGTATTGATAGGTTTCCAGGTTGCGGTAGTCACGCTGGCTGTCGAGGTGATAGAGGGTGTTGCGCAGGGTGGTGCTGTCGTTGATCCGGTAGTCGATGATCGAGCGCGCCCAGATCGTCCGCTGCTCGTAGCGGCCGTCTTCGACGTTGTAGTTGTTGAAGCGATTGTGCTTGTCGATCCTCAATTCGCCGGCCTTGGGGTTAAGCACCGGCGTGCCCCAGTACGGGCTGTCCTCGTGTTCGTCCTGATATTCCAGGGCCAGGGTGTGCGACAGGTTCGGCGTCAGGTCGCTGAGCAGCGAGAACGCCATGCTCCAGGCATCGCGCTCCTGGCGGTCGATGTAGCCGTTGCCAGTGTTGTGGCTGACGTCGAGTCGCGCGTAATGCTGCACGTCGGCGCCGGGCTTGGTCAGCGCGTGGTTGAGGCCGAACGCGGTTTCGGTGGTGTCGTAGGTACCGTAGCTGACTCGACCTTCGATGGCTTGCTCGTCGCGGGTGGCCAGTTTGGTCACGTAGTTCAGCGAGCCACCGACCGAGCCGGCGCCGTTGATCAATGACGACGGGCCGCCAACCAGTTCCACGCGGTCATAAATCCATGAATCCACTGGCCGCGCCAGTCCCCCGGAAACGTTGACCCCGTTGAACATCTGGGTGATCTGGCTGCTGGTGAAACCGCGATAGGAGACGAACCCGCCAAAGCCCGGCGGCGCACTGGCGTTGACGCCCGGCAAGGTGTTGGCCGCGTCCTGAAAGTTTTGCGAGCCGTGACGTGCGATGTCATTGCGGTTGGCGATCGCCACCGAGGCCGGGGTGTCGCGCACGCTGAGGCCGAGGCGCGAAGCCAAGCCGCTGGACTGGTCGAGGCTCAGGCCGGGTTCGGCGCCGGACTCGCCGTCAATGGTAATAGGCGCCAGATCCACGGTGGATTGCGCCCAGACGTTGACGGACAGGCAGCCGCACAGGCTCGCCAGCAAGGTAAGTTGTTTCATCGTTTGAATCCTGAATGCTTGTCTAGGCGTCAGCGCACAGCCAAACGCCGCGCGTTGGCGCAGTGGGCTGACAGATCAAAAAGGCAAGGGCACTCAGGCGAGCGGCGGGGCGCGAGGATTGGCCGAAGGCCAGATGCAGCGGGCAGGAAGGTCAGCACTGACGACGGCTGGCAGCGGTGGACTGTGTTGTTCCGGCAGAATCGCCAGGGTCAGGCTGGAGTTGAACGCCGGGCCCATGCCGCCGGTGGAGCAGAGCGGACAGCCGAACGCCTTGGCCAGGGTCGGCAGTTTTTCTTCAGCGGGATTCGAGGCGAGCGGTGCCCGGGTGCTCGGGTCGACGGCGCAGAACTGGCCACCGATACCGTTGAGCTGCATGCCGACCATTTGTCCGTGACCGATGCTGCAGGCGAACACATTGAACAGGACGCAGCAATAGAGCATCCAGGCCAGCAGTGAGCGATCAGTACGGGTGAAATTCATGGGGCGGCACTTTACCGCACCGCCGACCGGTCGTGCACATGGAAAAATGCCGACTAGGATGTTTTGTTCAAATCCCTTTCAAGGATTCTCGACCATGACCTTTGTGTTGGCTCAATGGCTGGTGACGATATTTGCGCTGATCAGCCTGATGCATGTGTATTGGGCAATGGGTGGGCAGTGGGCGGCGGTGGCGGTGGTGCCGCAGGTTCCGGTGGACAACGGCGGGCTGACGCTCAGGCCGGCGTTCAAACCTTCAGGCTGGATCACGCTGGTGGTGGCGGCAGCCCTGCTACTGATTGCCGCACTGGTGTGCATGCGGGTGGGGTGGTGGCTGCCTGCTGTGCATCACTGGGCACTGCAATGGGTGATCAGCGCGATTGCGCTGCTGATGTTTGCCAGGGCGATTGGCGATTCGGAATTGGTGGGTTTTTTCAAGGAAGTGAAAGGGTCAAGGTTTGCCCGGCTCGACACTTGGGTTTACTCGCCGTTGTGTCTGATATTGGGAGCCGGGTTGTTGGCGGTCGCCTGGATCTAGCTGCCGGTTTCAGTGCGCCGGCTGCTGACCTCGGCCGGCACGTCATCCCCGGCCATGCGTTTACGGAACAATGCCGCCCGCGCCAGCAGCAGGGTGGTCACCGGCACGGTGATCGACAGCAGAATCGGGATCAGCCACGCGTGCAGCACCGGCCCGGACTTGAGCGCGGAAAAACAGAGGATCGAGGCCAGCGCCACGCACCAGGCACCGAGAGTCGAGGCCAGCGCCGGCGGGTGCATGCGCTGGAAGTAATCCTTCATCCGCAGCAGGCCGGTCGCGCCGATCAGGGCGAAAACACCGCTGAGCACCAGCAGGATCGCCACCGGGATTTCCACCCAGAGAGACAGTTCAGCGTTCATTCGATCACCTCGCCACGCAGGAGGAATTTCGCCAGGGCAAACGAGCCGACGAAGCCGAACAGCGCGATCAGCAGCGCCGCTTCGAAGTAGGTGTCACTGGCATAACGAATCCCCAGGGTCAGCATCATCAGCATGGCGACGATGTACAGGTAATCCAGCGCCAGTACCCGGTCCTGCGCCGACGGGCCTTTGAACAGGCGTACCAGCGTGAGGACCATGGCCAGGGAAAACAGGAACAGCGTCAGCAGAATCGCGTTCGACAACAGCGGGCTCATTCGAAAATCTCCATCAACGGCCGCTCGTAAGTGACCTTGAAGTGCTGGATGAATTGCGCCTCGTCATCCAGATCCCAGACGTGCAGCAACAGAACGCTGCGATCCAGCGCCAGCTCCGACCACACCGTGCCGGGCACGACCGTACAGATCATCGACAACGCCGCCAGACCGTTGGCATCGCGCAGGTCCAGCGGTACCTTGATGAATCGCGAACGAGGCGGGCGGCGACCGGCGTTGAGTACGCCCCAGGCCACGGCCAGGTTGGAAACCACCACGTCGCGTCCGACCAGCAGAAACAGTCGCAGGACAGTGCCCGGGCGACGGATGTGAATCCGCTGCGGGCGCAGTTTGCGCATCATCAGCGGGGCGCAGAAACCGAGTGCGGCACCCAGCAGCAGGTTGCCCGGGCTGACCGACAGATTCAGCACCAGCCACAGCAACCACAGCGCAAGCGACAACCACGGCGCCGGAAACAGACGTTTCATGGTTGCACCTCCAGCAGCGCAGCCTTGGCTTCCGGGCTCGGCACGGCGCGAGTGCCGAGCACCGCCATCACGTATTGCTGCGGATTGTTCAGGGCATCAGCCGCTGCCTGGGTGTAACGCAGCAGCGGTTCAGCCTTGAAGGTCAGCGCGATGCTCAGGCCGAGCAGCAGGAAAATCGGTGTGCATTCCAGTTTGCGCAGCAGGGGCGACGGGCGCTCCTCTGGCGACCAGAAACGCTGGATTCCCAGGCGCGAGAACGCCATCAGCGAGCCGAGTCCCGTAAGAATCAGCAGAGCCAGCAACGCCCAGGCGGCATTCGAGATCGGTTCGCCGGCACCGAGACCCAAAGGATTGAGCAGGGCGCCGATCAGGCTCAGCTTGCCGATGAATCCGGACAGCGGCGGCATGCCGATAATCAGCAGCGCGCAGGCAATGAAGCTCAGCCCGAGGAACGCCATGGTCCACGGGATCACTTGACCGACCACGGCCTTCTGATCGTCGTCGAGGTTGATGCCCTTGGTCGGCCGTTGCCATTCTTGTGGCCTCGGCAGCAGTTCGTTTTCGTCTTCCAGTGGCACTTCGATGGCGGTGCGTGAGCGCTCGATCAACTCGGCCAGCAGGAACAATGCGCTCAGCGCCAGGGTCGAGCTGACCAGATAGAACAGCGCTGCACCGATCAGGTTCGGCTGGGCGAAACCCACGGCCGACAGCAGGATCCCCGCCGACACCAGAATGCTCAGGCTGGCCATGCGTTCCAGGCGTTGCGCGGCAATGATCGCCACGCCCGCGCCGGCCATGGTGGCCATGCCGCCGTAGATCAGCCAGTCACCGCCGAAATAGGCCGAAGCGCCAGCCTGGCCCGAGAACAGCAGCGTCCACAGACGCAGCAGGGTGTAAACGCCGACCTTGGTCATGATCGCGAACATCGCCGCCACCGGCGCGCTGGCCGACGAGTAGGCCGGCACCAGCCAGAAGTTCAGCGGCCACATGCCGGCCTTGGCCAGGAACGCCACGGCCAGAATCCCCGCGCCGGCGTGCAGCAGGCCACGGTCGGCTTCGGGCACCAGCGGGATCTTCAGGGCCAGATCCGCCATGTTCAGCGTGCCGGTCACACCGTAGATCAACGCCGCGCCGATCAGGAACAGCGATGACGCCAGCAGGTTGATCGAAATGTAATGCAGCCCCGACGACACCCGCGCCCGGCCCGAACCATGCAGCAGCAGGCCATAGGACGCGGCCAGCAATACCTCGAAGAACACGAACAGGTTGAACAGGTCTGCCGTCAGGAAGGCGCCGTACAAACCCATCAACTGAATCTGGAACAAGGCGTGGAAACTCGAGCCGGCGCCGTCCCAGCGGGCCATGGCGAACAGCAGGGCGCTGACGCCGATAATCCCGGTCAGGACCAGCATCAACGCCGAGAGTCGATCGACCACCAGTACGATGCCGAACGGCACCTGCCAGTTGCCCGGCAGGTACACGCCGATCGAGCCGGGCACGCCGGTGGTCTGGGTCCATTGCAGCAGCATCACTGAGATGCCCAGGCCAAGCAGGCTGGAGAACAGGTTGATTTTCGCCTTCAGCGGACGGTGCTTCTCGCCGAGCATCAGCATGATGGCGGCGGTCAGCAGCGGCAGCAGGATCGGTGCGGCGATCAGGTGAGTCATCGCCGTCATTCCTTGGGCTCCCTTCCATCAACGTGGTCGGTGCCGGTCAGGCCCCGTGAGGCCAGCAGCACCACCAGGAACAGTGCGGTCATGGCGAAGCTGATGACGATGGCCGTCAGCACCAGCGCCTGGGGCAGCGGGTCGGTGTAGTTGAGCAGGTCCTGCGGCACGCCGTCCTTGATGATCGGCTCCTTGCCAATGAACAGGCTGCCCATGCTGAAGATGAACAGATTGACGCCGTAGGACAGCAGGCACAGGCCCATTACCACTTGAAACGTCCGTGGCCGCAGGATCAGCCAGACCCCGGATGCGGCGAGCACGCCGATGGCGATTGCGATGACTTCTTCCATCAGACGGCTCCTTTGGCAGCAGCGGTTTTGTGGCCCCGGACCGATTGGTGGGCGAGGGCGGTGAGGATCAGCAAGGTCGAGCCGACCACCACGGCGTAGACGCCGATATCGAAGAACAGCGCGCTGGCGATATGGATGTCACCCAACAGCGGCAAGCTGAAATGCCAGGTGTGGGTGGTCAGGAATGGATAACCCACCGCCATCGCGCCGAGGCCGGTGACGGTGGCGAACAGCAGACCGGTGCCCATCCAGCGCAGCGGTCGCAGGCTCATTTGCGCCTCGACCCACTGAGTGCCGGCGACCATGTATTGCAGGATGAACGCCACCGACATCACCAGGCCGGCGACGAAACCGCCGCCCGGCTGGTTGTGCCCGCGCATGAACAGGTAAAACGACACCACCAGCGCAATCGGCAGCAGCAGGCGCACCAGCACCGCCGGCACCATCATGAAACCGAGCGCGGTGTCGCTGGCCGAACGCGGGTTGACCAGATCGGTGACCACGTCGGGGGCGAGCAGGCGTTGCTGGGCCGGCAATTGCAGGCTTTCTTTGGGTGGGCGGAAACGCCGCAGCAGGGCGAACACGGTCAGCGCCACGGCGACGAGCACCGTGATTTCGCCAAGGGTGTCGAAACCACGGAAGTCCACCAGCATCACGTTGACCACATTGCTGCCGCCGCCTTCAGGCAGGGCGCGACTCAGGTAGAACGAGGAAATGTCATTCGGCGTCTGCCGGGTCAGCATCGCGTAGGACAGCAGCGCCATGCCGCCACCGACGGCAATCGACAGCAGCAAGTCGCGCAGACGCCGAACCCGCGCCTTGCGCAAGCTGCTTGGCAGCGGCGAAACCTCTTCGATCCGCCGTGGCAGCCAGCGCAGGCCGAGCAGGATCAACACCGTGGTCACCACTTCGACCACCAGTTGCGTCAGGGCCAGATCCGGTGCCGAGAACCAGACGAAGGTCACGCACGTCATCAGGCCGCAGACGCTGACCATGGTCAGGGCGGCGAGTCGGTGATACTTGGCCTGCCACGCAGCGCCGAGGGCGCAGGCGATTGCCAGCAACCACAGGGTCACGAACACGATCGAGCCAGGGATCTTCGGCCGGTCACCCCAGCTAAGGCTGCTGTGCAGCATCGGGATCAGCCCGGCCAGCACCGCCGCCAGCACCACCAAGAACAATTGCGCTTGCAGGCGCCTGGTGCCGATTCGTCGCTCCAGGCGCCGGGCCAGACGCATCATCACCACCAGACAGCGTTCGAACATGCGCTTGCCGTTGAGGCGGCCCGCCAGCGGCGGATACTTGAAGCGGCCGCGCTTGAGCTGGTTGCGCAGCAGCAGATACAGCACGATGCCGCCGGACATGGCGATCAGACTCATGATCATCGGCGCATTGAGGCCGTGCCAGATCGCCAGGCTGTATTGCGGCAGCACGCCCCCGACCACCGGCAACGCGGCAGCGGCGAGCAACGGGCCGACGACCTGGGCCGGGAAAATCCCCACCAGCAGGCAGGTGAACACCAGCAGTTCCACCGGCGCACGCATCCAGCGCGGCGGTTCGTGCGGGGTATGCGGCAGGTCGGTGGCGGTCGGGCCGAAGAACACGTCAACGGTGAATCTAAGCGAGTAGGCCACACTGAACATCCCGGCAATGGTCGCGACGATCGGCAGGCTGGTTTCAACCCAGGCGGTGGCGTTGATGAACACGGTTTCGGCAAAGAACATTTCTTTCGACAGGAAACCGTTGAGCAGCGGTACGCCGGCCATGGACGCACTGGCCACCATCGCCAGAGTGGCGGTGAACGGAATCAGTTTGAACAGACCGTTGAGCTTGCGGATGTCGCGGGTGCCACTTTCGTGGTCGATGATTCCGGCGGCCATGAACAGCGACGCCTTGAAGGTCGCGTGGTTGAGAATGTGGAACACCGCCGCCACGGCGGCCAGCGGACTGTTCAGGCCCAGCAGCAGTGTGATCAGGCCGAGGTGGCTGATGGTCGAGTAGGCCAGCAGCCCCTTGAGATCGTTCTGGAACATCGCGCAGTACGCGCCGAGCAACAGCGTGGCAGCGCCGGCGCCGCTGACGATGTAGAACCATTCTTCGCTGCCGGACAGCGACGGCCACAGGCGGGCCAGCAGAAAAACGCCGGCCTTGACCATGGTTGCCGAGTGCAGGTACGCCGAAACCGGTGTGGGTGCCGCCATGGCGTGGGGCAGCCAGAAGTGGAAGGGGAACTGGGCGCTTTTGCTGAGGGCGCCGATAAGAATGAGGGGAAGCAGGATGGGGTAGAGGGCATGTGCGCGAATCAGATCGCCGGCGGCCAGGACCTTGTCCAGGTCATAGCTGCCGACCACATGGCCGAGGATCATGACCCCCGCCAGCAGGCACAATCCCCCCGCGCCAGTAACCATCAACGCCATGTAAGCACCACGGCGCGCATCGTGGCGGTGGTGCCAGTAGCCGATCAACAGGAACGAGAAGAGGCTGGTCAGCTCCCAGAAGAACACGATCTGGATCAGGTTGCCGGAGATCACCAGCCCGAGCATGGCGCCCATGAACGCCAGAAAGAATGCGAAGAAACGCGGCACCGGATCGTCCGGCGACATGTAATAACGGGCATATAAGGAAACGAGAGTGCCGATGCCCAGCACCAGCATCGAGAACAGCCAGGCGAAGCCGTCCATGCGCAAAACGAAGTTCAGGCCCAGGCTGGGCAGCCACGTGAATTCTTCGCGGATCACGCCGCCGTGGGCGATCTGCGGATACAGCATCGCGACCGAGACAGTGCCGATCAGTGCGACCAGACCTGCCAGCAGGGATTCGGCGTTACGTGCGTTGTGCGGCAGCACGGCTGCCAGACAGCTGCCCAGAAAAGGCAGAAGCAGTAGAACTATCAGGGACATAGGCTTCTAATCTGCGGAAGTTTGTGAAGCATCATACGTGCCAGCTCCCGGATCACCAAACGCGAGGATGTCTCTGAATCCTACAAAATAGCCGTAAAAACCCCGTTCAGCTTTCGGTCTCGTGCTCCAATTCTTGCGTGACCGTTTGTGTGCCTTTGCCTTTGGTCTTCAGTTCGCTGACGATCACCGCCGCCACGATCAGTCCCGCACCCACCAAGGCAATCGCCGGCAGACGCTCTCCCGCAATGCGCCCGACGATTCCGGCCCACACTGGTTCACCGGCGTAGATCAAGGTCGCGCGGGTGGGCGAAACACTTTTCTGCGCCCAGTTCATCGCCACCTGAATTGCCGCACTCATGGCGCCCAGGCCCAGAGCCGTACTCAGCAGCAGCCAAGAGAATTCCGGAAGCGCTTCGCCGGTGGGCACCACCATCAAAAACGACAGCACCGACGTCGTCGCCAGCTGCACCACGGTTACGCGGCGCACGTCGACCTGCCCCGCATAGTTGCTGATCAGAATGATTTCGGCCGCTATCGCGATGGCGCTGATCAGCGTGGCGATTTCACCGGGGCTGAAATTCAGCGAAGCGCCGGACGGCCCGGAGAGCAGCATCAGCCCGGTAAACGCCAGCATGATGCCGATGCTCGGCATCAAACCCGGGCGCCGACCGAGCACCAGCCATTGCAGCAGCGGCACGAACGGTACGTATAGCGCGGTGATGAACGCGGACTGACTGCTGGGAATACTCTGCAAACCGACGGTCTGCAAGCCATAACCGAGCATGATCGCCACGCCGATAAAGGCGCCGGCCCTGAGTTCGAACAGGGTCAGTTCACGCAGATGTTTCCAGGAGAACAGCGCAACGATGCTCGCGGCGGCGGCAAAGCGCAGGCCGACGAAAAACATCGGGCCGCTGACGGTCATGGCGTGCTGCACCAGCAGGAAGGTGCCGCCCCAAAGCATGGTGATCAGCACCAGCACGCACTCGGCTTTGCTGAACCGGGAAAACCGCAGGGGAGATTGAGAAGGATTGGCTGACGTCATGACCTTGCGCACTTTTAAGGAGGAGACGCACAATGCGCCAAATGTTGCGCAGTATACTGCCCAACTCCAGCCAGTGAGCAATATAGTGCACAAAGATTCTGTACAGCGGGCTTCGGTCCTGCAACACGTCAGCCAGAATGTCCGGCGCCTGCGCCACGCCGCCGATATGAGCCAGACGGCCCTCGCGGAAAAGTCCGGCGTCAGTCGGCGGATGCTGGTGGCCATTGAGGCCGGCGAGAAGAATGTCAGCCTGACCACCCTCGACCGTGTTGCCGAAGCCCTCGAAGTGGCCTTCAGCGATCTGATCCAGGCCCCGGACAATCGCGATCCTGGCCGTATCAACGAACTTGCCTGGGCCGGCAGCATCCCCGGCAGCAAAGCCGTTTTGCTGTCCAAGGCCAACGCCACCCGCGCGGTGGAACAGTGGGAATGGTGCCTGCAACCGGGCGAGGTCTATCCTTCACAACCGGATGCCGAGGGCTGGAGCGAGCAGATTTTCGTGTTTGAAGGCTGCCTGACGCTGATGCTCGGCGATCAGCCCCAGTACATTTCAGCAGGCGAGTTTTTCATGTTCGCCAGCAACCAGCCGCACGGCTATCGCAATGATGGGGAAGTGGCGGCGCGGTTCGTGCGTAATGTGGTGATCTGACCGTCGCAGCGGAACCACTATTCGGCCGGCGTCTGTCGATCCTCAAAAATCTGATCAAGGTCCGGAACTGCGGCCAGCAAACCAGACCGAACATCAAACACGCGGCGAGTCGCATCGGCATGATAAAAAAATGGCGTCCGTCTAGACGCCTTCGCGGCGTCTGAATGACACTGGCCCGAGCACATCCTCAGTTGCGAGAACGGCATGACTCAAACCGATACGACCGCTATCCGCCACACCGACATCCTGATTGTCGGCGGCGGCCTCAGCGGCACGATGCTGGCGGTGCAATTGCTGCGTTTGCCGGGGCGCAGAAAGATCCTGGTGATCGAGCCTCGGGCCGAGTTGGGCCGGGGCGAAGCGTACAGCGCGGTGGAGTTGGGCCATACGCTCAACGGCAACGCGGCGCGGATGAGCGTTGATCCCGACAATGCCGATGATCTGACCCAATGGCTCACCGATCACATCGCTGGCGGTGGCTGGCCGGAGTCGGATGAGCAACATGTGCCGGTCAGCGAACTGTTTCCGCCACGGGGGTTGTTCGGCGTATATGTGCAGCAGCGCCTGACTGAAGCGCAGCAGGTGGGCGCGCAATACGGCTCGACGGTCGAGCATGTACGGGCCGAAGTGGTCGATTTGCAGGCCTGCGACGATTCCGTGCAGCTCACCTTGAGTGACGGCCAGCAACTTCAAGGCGCTTTCGCAGTGCTGGCGACCGGGATGTTCCCGGCAGCGCGCACCCCGCAAAAAGAATCCAGCGGTCTCAACGCGGCGGCGCTCGATCCGTGGGATGTCGCGGCCATGCGCCAGCTCGATCCACAATCCACGGTGCTGATCATCGGCTCCGGCCTGACCATGGTCGATGCCGTGGTGTCGCTGGAGCAGGCCGGGCATCGCGGGCCGATCGAGGTGTTTTCCCGGCACGGACTGCTGCCCCATGTGCGTCGTCAACCGCCCGCGTGGGTGGACTTCCTCGCCGAGGATCACAGCGTCCGCACGCCACGCCAGTTACTGCGCGAATTGCGCCGGCATTGCCGCGACGCCATCGCACAAGGCATCGACTGGCAGGCGCCGCTGGACACCGTGCGTGCGCACATCGGTCGGTTGTGGAGTCAGGCCAGCGATGTGCAGCGCCGGCAATTCGTCCGACATGTGCGGCCGTGGTGGGAAAGTCATCACCATCGTTCTCCGCCGCTGAGTGCGGAATTGGTCGAGCGCCTGCACCGGGAAGGACGATTGCGCATTCATGCGGCCTCTTACAAGGGGCTTGAACCGGCGGCGGGCGGCGGCGTGAGTATTCGCATTCGCCCTCGAGGCGAGGCGCAAGCCCGCGTGGTGCAGGGCGCGGCGTTGATCAACTCCAGCGGCATCGAATACGACTGGCGCCGGGTCGCGCGTCCGTTGCCGCAGCAGTTGTTGGCGCGTGGTCTGGTTCGACCGGGGCCATTGGCGCTGGGCATTGCGGCGGCTGCGGACGGCGCAGTGCTGGATGCGGAGGGCCGGGTCTCGCCCCGCCTGTTCGCCATGGGCCCGCCGTTGCGCGGCATGTGGTGGGAGAGCACGGCTGTCACCGACGTGGCGTTGCAGGCCAAGGCACTGGCAGCGCGATTGGTGCGCTGACGCCCAAATGCAAGAAACCCCGCTTCGGCGGGGTTTCTTGTTTCTGGCAGCTCAAACCGGTCACTCAGTAGCGCTGATATTTGGAACCGAATTCCGGGCGGTTTTCCGCGACGTACAGTTTGGTCTGTTCGGCATTCTGCTGCAGTTTGAGGCTGCCTTGGTGTTCGGCGTCGATGCTGACGGTGTCGACGTTCAGCGTGCCGGACTGGCCAATGGTCGCAGCGGCGACAACCGGCGTGCTGGCGTGTGGGGCTGCGATGGCGGAAGTGGCGCCGATCAGGGAAACGATGAAGCCGAGTGCAATGATGTCTTTCATGATGTTGCTCCAGAGAGTGGGGAGAAGATGGGGCCCACTGTAGTGCTGGAGGGTTTTGATGTGAAAACACCCTTGCGCATAGTTGTTATCGAAGGCGTTGATGCCCGATCAACGCGGCAGGGTATCGGCCAGCCAGCGCTGGCGCAGTTGCTCCAGACGGCCGTCGGCCCGCAATGTATCCAGTGCCTGCTGCCAGCGTGCGACCTGTTTCGGATCGGTCTGCGGCGAAAAGGCAATGTAGGTGTTCTGTTTCATCAACGGGATCTGGTACTGCAGGCGTCCGGGCTCCATGCCTTGTTCGCGGGCCAGGACGGCCTTGGACCAGGTATCGGTGACCACGAAATCGGTACGCCCCAGGCTGAGCAGTCGCATCATCTGCTCCGGGGTTTCCACGCCGTAAAGGTTGTTCAGGTCTTGCCCTTGCAGGTAGCTGTAGACCAGCCATTTGCGCGGCACAGTGATCCGTCCCAGGTGATCGGCTTCACGCAGGCTGTGTACGGGAGGCTGAAGATTGTCGCGAGCGTACAGCGCGGTTTCGACTTCGATCAGCGGCCCGACCCATTGATAGCGGTTATCGCGGTCGTCGGTACGCAGCACGGTGAATACGCCGGTGTCGGGGGTGTCGCTGGCCATGCGCAGGGCGCGCAGCAGTGGGACTTGCTGCAGGTGGATGCGGTCGCCGGTCTGGGTCGCCAGGGCCTGCACCACGTCCACACCGAATCCCGCGAGCTGATTGCCTTGCATGAAATGCAGGGGCGGGTGGTTGTCGGTGAGCAGGTGCAGATCCGCCGCAGTGGCCGTCAGGGCCAGCATTGACAGCAGACAGGCGGCAAATCGTTTCATGGATCGTCCCTGAACAAATCAATCGCGCAGCTTAGTACGAGCAGTGATGACTGTCGTGGGGAAACAGCGGGGCTTTTGTGTCAGAGAACAAGGCTTATCGGTAGTGTTCGCTGCGGGGGCAGAGCGCCCCCGGCAGGAATCGACAACGGCGGGTACAGACGATCAGTAGCGCTGGTACTTGGAACCGAACTCGGGACGGTTCTCGGCGACCAGGACGCTGCGGGCCGAACGTTCGCGCAGTTCCTGCAGGCGATCGGCACCACCCTCGGCGACGCGCTCACGCAGCTCCTGCAAACGGTCGGCGCCGCCTTCAGCCACGTGTTCACGCAGTTCCTGCAAGCGATCAGCGCCACCTTCAGCAACGCGATCCTTCTGCAGGTTTTCCGAACCGTATTCGGCAACCAGCGGTTGGGAGCTGGCGGATGCCAGGTCGGCCATGGCCAGGCCACCGAGCAGGCCGAGTGCGATTACCAGGGATTTCGAGGACTTGAACATGGTGCTTCTCCTTGCGTTTGATGATGAGTGAACCAGTGCTGTCTGGTGGGTTCATTCAAACGCGAGGGTGTATCGCTGATATGTGGTGATGCCGCCCGAAAACACGGGTTACGTATCTGCGCGGCGAATTTATACAGAGCGATACAAATCCATCAGGATTCGGCGAGCATCTCCACGGCGAAGGAGAACACATAACCTTCGTTGCGCACGGTCTTGATGTAGGTCGGCTCACGGGAGTCGTCCAGCAGACGCTGACGCAATCGGCTGACCAGCAAGTCGATGGAGCGGTCGAACAGATCGGCGTCGCGACCCTGGGTCAGGTTGAGCAACTGGTCGCGGCTCAGGACCCGTTGCGGATGATCGAGAAATACCCTGAGCAGGCGATACTCGGCGCCGCTGAGGGCGACCATGGTGTCGTCTTCATCGAGCAGGTGGCGGGCGGTGGTGTCCAGGCGCCAGCGGCCGAACGCGAGCAGGCGCCCGGTTTCGGTGATCAGCAGATTGGGCGGCAGCATTCGTGTACGGCGCAGCACGGCGTTGATCCGCGCCAGCAGTTCGCGGGCGGCGAAGGGTTTGGTCAGGTAGTCGTCGGCGCCCATTTCCAGGCCGAGGATGCGGTCGGTCTGGTCGTCGCGGGCGGTGAGCATCAGGATCGGGATCGCCTTGTGCTTGCCGGCACGTAACTCGCGACACAGCACCAGCCCGTCATCGCCGGGGAGCATGATGTCGAGCACGATCAGGTCGACGGTGTTGGCTTCCAGAAAACTGCGCATCTGCCGGCCATCGGCGACCACCGTGCTGCGCAGGCCGTTTTTTGTCAGGTAGTTGCCGACCAGCTCGCGGATCTCGCGGTCGTCGTCGACGATCAGGATGTGGTTGATGTGATCCATGGTTCGCTCTTTTTATAAAGAGTGCCCGAAGCGTTGCGCTTCGGGCACTGGTCTTTTCGGGTCAGGACACCACGCGATAGCACGGCACATACGCCGCGCCGCCCGGCAGTTTCATCCGGTGCTGGGCAACGAAGGCTTTGAGCAGCAGGTCGAGCGGCTGCATGATCGCGGCGTCGCCACGGATCTGATACGGCCCGTGTTCCTCGATCAGGCGAATACCCTTGTCCTTGACGTTGCCGGCGACGATTCCGGAGAACGCGCGGCGCAGATTGGCCGCCAGTTCATGGGGCGGCTGATCGCGGTGCAGCTTGAGGTTGGCCATGTTGTCGTGGGTCGGATCGAACGGGCGCTGAAAGCCTTCGTCGATTTTCAGCAGCCAGTTGAAGTGGAACGCATCGTTGCGCTCGCGGCGGAACTGCTTCACGGCCTTGAGGCCTGCGGTCATCTGCCGCGCCACTTCGGCCGGGTCGTCGATGATGATTTCGTAGTGCTTCTTCGCCGCTTCGCCGAGGGTGGCGGTGACGAAGGCGTCCAGTTGTTCCAGGTACGGCGCGGCATGTTTCGGTCCGGTCAGGATCACCGGGAACGGCAGGCCGGCGTTGTCCGGGTGCATCAGGATGCCCAGCAGGTAAAGGAACTCTTCGGCGGTGCCGGCGCCGCCCGGGAAGATGATGATGCCGTGGCCGACGCGGACGAAGGCTTCCAGGCGTTTTTCGATGTCCGGCAGGATCACCAGCTCGTTGACGATCGGGTTCGGCGCTTCGGCGGCGATGATGCCCGGCTCGGTCAGACCGAGGTAACGGCCGCCGTGAATGCGCTGCTTGGCGTGGGCGATGGTCGCGCCTTTCATCGGGCCCTTCATCACGCCGGGACCGCAGCCGGTGCAGATGTCGAGGCTGCGCAGGCCCAGTTCGTGGCCGACTTTCTTGGTGTATTTGTATTCTTCGGTGTTGATCGAGTGGCCGCCCCAGCACACGACGATCTTCGGCTCGACGCCCGGACGCAGGGTGCGCGCGTTGCGCAGCAGGTGGAACACGTAGTCGCTGATGCCCTGGGAGGTGCTGAGATCGATGCTCAGGGCATCGAGTTCGTTTTCGGTGTAGACAATGTCGCGCAGGGCGCTGAACAGCATTTCCCGGGTGCTGGCGATCATTTCGCCGTCGACGAAGGCGTCGGCCGGGGCGTTCAGCAGTTCCAGGCGCACACCGCGATCCTGCTGATGGATGCGGATTTCGAAGTCTTTGTAGGCTTCCAGAATGGTTTTTGCATTGTCGACGTGAGCGCCGGTGTTGAGGATGGCCAGGGCGCACTGGCGAAAGAGGGTGTAGGTGCTGCCGGTTCCGGCCTGGCTCAGTTGCTGAACTTCACGTTGGGAAAGGGTTTCGAGACTGCCTTTCGGGCTGACCGAGGCATTGATTACGTGTCGTTGGGTCATGCAGTGATCCTTAAAACGATGTCATTGCCGGCCTGGCCAATGGCATCCGAATAGTGTGTATCCATGAATGAAGATGGCACGATCTGCGTGGTATCGCCATGTCCCCGTTGGACGTTGAAAAGATGAAAAGGCGCTCCAGCATAGCTAAATCCGCCTCAGAGGCGATAATGCGCAGCCTCTTTTTAACTCAAGCCATGGAAGCCTGTCGCGATGTTCGAGATTCAACCGATCGATGCCATCACTTATCGCCAGCAGACCCGGCGCAGCACGCTGATCATTGCGGTGCTGTTTCTGGTGCTGGCGATGGTGTTTTCGACTGTGGCGGTGGCGCTGTTCGGCGAGCCGGGCGGGGATAATCTGCGGTTCAATGTTGGCGGGGTGTTTGGCGCATTTCTGCTGACGGCGGCGTTGCTGCGCGGGCGTTTCTGGAACCAGACCTGGATGGCCCCCGCGGTGTACGGCTGGCGGCTCAAGCGCAGCCTGATGAGCGTGACCAACGTGATGCATCAGGTGACGGCGGCGGTGGAAAAGGGGGATCCGCTGGCGATGAAGGTGCTGCGTTTCTATCACCTGGGCCTGATCCAGATGCATGAGCTGGATGGTAACTCCAGCGATCACGCGCAATTGCACCGGGAAGCCGAAGCGCACAAGGTGCGGATGGAGGCGCTCGGTCTGGACACCGAGCAGATGCGCCTCGATCCGGCCTGGCTGGAAACCTTGAAAGCGCGCTAAAACGGAATGCGTGCGGCGCGCCGCAGTTTCCAGCGGCGAATCAGGCGCCCGTAGACCAACAGGTTTATCATCAGCACCACTCCCCCCAGCACAAGCTGAATCTGTGGCGTCAGCCCGGCCGGGTAGATGATCGGCCAGACGTAATGTTCGATGAAGCCGCCCGCGTATTCGGTTTGCCCGGCGGCGTGGCGCATCAGGTTTTCCCAGTCGGTCAGCGGACAGGTCAGGTGCAACACCTCGACCGCCACGCCCCAGGCCGCCGCCGGCAAATGCAGCCAGATCAGCCGCGGCCATTTGAGCACCAGCAGGCCGCCGAACAGCACGAACACAATGAACAGCAAATGAAACAGCACCAGCCCGTCGGCGGCAATTCGATACAGCATGTCGTCTCCCTGACGCGTGTGTGAATGGTTGCCATGTTACGCCGGTAAACGACTGAAGGAAGGGGCTGCGCCAACTGCGCAAGATTGTTCAAGCCATCAACGGATGTTTGCTGGCAGAGTCCGGGGTCTTGTCTCACAGTTGAAGCGTGTTATGTCTGACTCATTAATGCCGCGCCGTGCCTTTCTTCGCGGCGCCGCGGCGATCATGCCGTTATCCCTGGCCACTGCCCCGTGGGGGCTGCTGGCCGGCTCCATGGCCATCGAAGCCAACCTCACGCCGCTGCAAGGGCAGGGCCTGTCGAGCATCGTGTTCGCCGGTGCTGCGCAGTTGGTGGCGATCGGTATGCTCAAGGGCGGCGCCGGGATTTTCTCGATATTGCTGACCACCTTGCTGCTGACCTCACAGCATTTGCTTTACGGCATGAGCATGCGCCGGGTGATCTCGCCATTGCCAGGTCGTTGGCGCATCGGCCTGGGCTTTTTGCTCACTGACGAGCTGTTCGCCCTGACCAGTCAGCACGACCGTCAGCAGTTCAACCGCTGGTACGCCCTGGGCGTCGGCCTGACGTTCTACATCGCCTGGAACCTCTTCACCCTGGCTGGCATCGTGCTCGGCAGCAGTATTCCGGGGCTTGAGCACCTTGGGCTGGACTTCTCGATTGCCGCGACCTTCATCGCCCTGATCACGCCAGTGGTACGCAATGTGCCGACGGTGGTCTGCGTGGCGGTGTCGCTGTTCTGCTCGGTGCTGTTCAGTTACTGGCAATGGGGTTCGGCGCTGGTGCTGTCGGGTCTGGCCGGCATGACGGCCGGGTTTATCTGCAACAAGCTGTATCGGGAGCGCACATGATGGTCTGGGCAGTGATTATCGGCATGGGGATTCTGGTGTTCCTCAACCGTTACGTGTTTCTTGAACCGCGCTTGCCGGTGCGTTTGAGCAGCAACGCGCGACAATTTCTCGGCTTTGCCGTGCCGGGCATGTTGACCGCCATTTGCGGGCCGATTGTGTTCATGCCGGACAAACAACTGAACCTGCAGTGGGATAACCCTTATCTGCTGAGTTCATTAGTGGCGATCGGGCTGGTGATCTGCACGCGCAATACGTTGCTCAGCATGCTGTTGAGCATGGCGATCTTCTTTCTATTGCGCTGGTGGCTTTAAGTTCTACGCTAAAAGCACTAATTCCGTTAGCGAGGTGAACATGGCAACCGAGCAGAAACGTCCTGATGACGATGACGATGACGAGCCGAGTGAAGAAGAAATCGAGCGGGAGAAACACAAGGAGCAGACCTGGAAGCATGATGACAGCCGCGAGTTGTCCGATCGTGACCAGGAACGCCCGCTGAAACCCTGAACGCCACAACGAAAAAGCCCCGCGATTGCGGGGCTTTTTCGTTCATCACAGATCGTCCAGCTGCGTGAAATCGGGGTGGGCGGCCCGATAACCCAAGGTCTTGTCGATCCAGGCATTCAACTCGTTGACCATCACCGGCGGGTGGCAGGGATAGCTTTCGAGGGTGGTGCGCAGGATGCGGTCGATATCGGGTACGTCACGCAGGTTTCGAGTCTTGATGTAGTGGCCGATAAAACAGTCGAGTTGAAAGCGTTCTGTCGTGGACAGATGAATACACTCCAGGCCGGTGACCTGTTTGATTGCAAAATCGTCGCGCAACTTAGTTCTCTGCAAGGCTTGTAAGTTTGTGGGGGATTCCTGGTTTTGCTGACTCTTTGGTCAACTGGTATGCCAAAAGGAAATGCGGCGCGCATGCTATCCGTAGTGTTTGTAAATGTATGTATGACGGTTGAAATGTCAGACGGGCGGTTAGTTCAATCAAACGATTGTTTCAGTTGATTGTTTCGCGTTTGAAACACCGCGTGTAACGCGCAGGATTCGATGCGTGGACTTCTGCTCTTGATAACGCATGGCGGCGGCATTTGTTTATGCAATTTCTTCGATCAATTCGGCGCCCTGATGACGGGAGTTACCCACCGCTTTGCCGACTTTGTGCCATTGGAACGCTTCGCTGGGTTCGGCTTCGAACAGCAGCATCTGCTCGGCGCGGTCCGTGGGGGTGGCGGGATCGAGCCATTCCTGCACGCGATCAGCGCTCAACACGATCGGGCGTCGGTCATGGACATCGAGCAAACCACCTTCACTGTTGGCGGTGATGATGACGAAACCATCATCATCCCGAGGTGGTCCGCCGGGTGTCGGAAACTGGCCGATGGCGGCGCAGAAAACCGGTTGCTGATCGGTGCGACGAATCAGCCAGGGCTGTCGGCTCTGGTCGGGTGCATTGACCCACTCGAACCAGTTGTCGACCGGCACGATCAGTCGATGGCGCCAGATCGCTCGAAAGAACGGCCCGTGGGCGACTTTTTCCACCCGCGCGTTGATTGGTGCGGCGCGATCCTTGGCCCAGTGCGGGCGCCAGCCCCAGCGCAGATTGTCGGCGTGCAGCCGTTGTTGATGTTGATGGAGGATGGCCAGTGACGTCGTGGGCGCAGCGTTGTAATGCGCCAGCGGCGCGTCGCCGACGTGATTGATCAGCGCATCGGGAATGCTCAGCACCGCGACGAAATCGTGGATGCCCCGGTATTGCGACAGTCTTCCGCACATCGGCCACCCCTCCGGCAAACACCTGCCTGAAGGTTTCAGCTTAGTTGCACGGTTCAATCCTTGCTGCCCTGGCTCAGCGCCCAGCTGACTTTGCTCCGCTTCCAGGCCGCCGCGCCGTTGGCCAAGGCGTTGCAGACCAGGTCGCTGGACCTGGGATTTCTCGGGGTTTGTCGCAGATGCGGAGTGTCTGTTTCTGGCCGCCAGACAGGCGCTGGCACGCTGAGCGAGCGCCTGAACCAAACCCTGTGTATCTTTATCCAACCTCGGCCCATCTCATTGGGTCGCAGGGAGGCGGCAGTGGCGAAGGAGTTTTGCCAATCGACAATATGACCGCAACGGTCGGGCTCAAGGCAAAACATGACACAGTGGTTCAAGCTTTTCTGCGCGATGGCGGTGGCCGTCGGTCTGGCCGGATGCATCGCTGCTCCCATCGAAATGTCCGCACAGACCGAGGCTCGGCTGAAGGCTCAGGCGCCCGTGCGCTTTCTGTTGACCTTCGATGACGGGCCCAGCGCTTCCGGTTTTTTCAATCCCACCGAAACCGTGCTCGACAGCCTCAAGGACAACCCGCTGCAGCCGAATATCAAAGCGGTGTTTTTCGTCCAGACCCGGGCGCCGCGAGCGGGCAATAGCGAGATCGGTCGGCGGGTCATGCGCCGCGAGCACGCTGAAGGGCACATTCTGGGCTTTCACACCGCCACCCATTGGCACACCAATCATCGATTGCTCGACCCGGATGAGCTTGAAACGGCGCTGACCAACGGCTCGGCGGACATCGCGGCGATCACCGGCGTGCCGCCGACGTTACTGCGTCCGCCATTCTGGAACTACGACACACGTACCTTCGCCGCCTATCAGCAGCACCATATGCAGGTGTTGCTGACCGACTTGAGCGCCAACGACGGCAAAATCTGGGGCTTCAACGCCAGCCCCCGGCGGCGGGCGAACATGCTGCGTCAGCTGTCGCAAGTCCGAGAGCGGATTGCCAACGGCGAACTGCCAACGGTGGATGGGGTCATTCCGGTGGTGGTGACCTTCCACGACCTCAATCGCTATACCGCCCGCCACACCCGCGAGTACTTGCAGATTCTGCTCGACAGCGCCGCCGCCACCGGCGTGCGACTGGCAGACAAACCGTTCTATGACGATCGCGCGGCGCTGGAAAAAGCCGCACTGTCGCGCACGGTGCGCGAGTCGTCGAAACCTGTGGATCTGCCTGGGATCTGGAACTGGATCTGGGATCACGATGCCCATTGAATGCGGCCGCTTGAAGTTGTGAAGCGGTTGGCAATTTTTGCAATGGGCGGCGAGAGCGGGTCGCCAAAAGCTCATCTATGCTGAACGGGTCGCCAGAGCCAACGCCTGTGAGGCGTGCCCCCATGATTGCCATTGCCGACATTTGCCGCATCGTCGAATCCGGTTTTTCCCCGCTGTATTGCGATTGCACCGAAACGGCGCAGGGACTCTTGCAGATCAAGGTTTACGAACCCGACAGCGGGCGTGTCGACCTGCTGCTCAACGGGGTTTCCCCGGAGCACCTGGTCACCATTCGTGACATCTCCAATTTCATCGGCGAACTACGCACTGAAATGAACGCCGGACGCCGGGCGTTCGCCGGCTGAGGGTCAGAGGCGTCGCCGAAAGGCGCGGACGATACTCAGCGTGGCGTCACTGACGTTCAGGTTCTGCACCGCATCGAGCGGGTGCCAGAGACAGTCGACGATCTCATTCAGCGGGCGCGCCTGATCAATGTTCAGCACCGCTGCCTCGTAGACGTGGTGGCGGGTGCTGCCGTTCTGTAATTCCATCAGATAAAGCATGTCATCGCTGTCCAGGCCGGTCTCTTCTTTGAGTTCGCGGACGGCGGCCTGCGCGCGGGTTTCTCCCGGTTCGACGGTACCCCCAGGAAGTGTCCAACGGCACCTGGGTTTGCGCACCAGGAGAATGTGTCGATCCTGCTCGCAAATGACGGTTGCACGGATTTTCATGTGTTACCCGATGATCGGTTGTCATAAATCTGTCATGAATTAGCAATATTCGGGCCGCCGCCGGTTTAGAGGTTCTGAGTGCCTGACGGTGGCAAAAGTGCCGGAGACTTGACGCGGCCGCAGTGCGACGTTCGGTCGGCACGATGAAGCATGGCGGGTGTAAGGTGGAAAAGTTCGTTAGCAGACAGGAGGTGCCTATGAGCAGGGCGATGCTGAACAAAATGCACATGAATGGCTACGACGTACTCAGCGTGAACAATGGCCCATGGCGGGTCTGCACGCAGGGTGACCGGCTCGCTTCGTTTGCCAGTCGCGAGGAGGCGCTGGCCTACGCCGCCGCGCTGCCGGGGTACAAAAGCCGCGTACGCGATCGCAAGGCAGACTGAAGGCCTGTGAAGAGAAAGCCCCGGTTGTCCGGGGCTTTCTGCTGTGGGCACGGTGAGGTTCAGTGGACTTTGGTTCGGCTGATGGCGCGGGCTTTCACTTCCCGGGCATACAGTTGCAGGCGCTCCTCATCGCTTTGCAGCACTTCGCAGGATCGAAGCACCGCCTGGGCGTCCGCCTCGTTGCCCGACTGGCGCAGTTGCTCGGCGATGCGCTTGAGGTCCACCGCCGACCATCTCAGGTCCGATGCCACGCTTTGCAGGTCACGCTGAAGTTCGTGTTCGTATTCATTGAGCCGCATGATCACCTCCGGAACATTCTCGGTAGAAAAGAGTAGCCGCATTTTCCGGGAGTGGGTCAAGGGTCGTCTGTCAGGCCCGGTTTTCGCAGCATGCCGGCAGAGCGCTACGATGGATGTCCGAACAGTTACAGGGTACATTCGCGTTTTTTAGATGAAGGAATCACCATGCGGATGTTGATCGGGGGGATGCTGTTGGCGGCATTGGCCGGTTGTTCGTTGCCCGCGTCACTGGTGCCGGGCGAGCCGAATGTCAGCAAGACCAGCGCCAAGACTCCCAAGGACTACGCCGCGTGTGTATTGCCGCTGTGGCAGCAGGACGTTGCCAAGACGTCCCAGACAGCGATTTCCAATGGCTACCGAATCACCGCGCCGAGCATCGTCACCGCCGACGAGATTCTCGATGTGGTCAAGTACAAGGACGGCAGCCGCGTTTCCCTGTATCAGGGGCCGCCGTGGGCGAAGTCCGGGTCGTTGCGCAAAGCGGTGCGTGATTGCCTGTAATGGCGAAATAAAAAAAGCAGAAACCGGTGATCGGTTTCTGCTTTTTTTTGCCTGCTGATCGAGCTCAGTCCGAGAGGTCGATGAGTGGAATGCCGGCGCCACCGGTCTTCTTTTCCCGGCGATCCTGCATCCAGTCTTCCACTTGGCTGTTGAACCCTGCCGGTGCCTTGCGCCCGACCTTCCTGGCGATGTCGAGAATGGTCTGCTGGGCGATGGCTTCTTCCATGCGTTTCTGCGCGGTCATCATCGCGGCGTGAATCGAACAGGGGCCTTCCAGCGCCCAGTCCGGCGGCGAGCCATCGAACAGCGCGCAGCGTCCGCGTATCTCCCGGCACTCGAAAATGTTCTTGCGGCCATCGATGGCATTGACGATGTCGAGCAGGGTGATTTCATCCGCCGGTCGCGCCAGGGTGAAGCCGCCACGCACGCCGCCGGTGGACTCCACCAGTTTGCCTTTGGCCAGTTTGGTGAAGATCTTCGCCAGGTAATCCAGCGGCACCCCTTGCAGCTCTGCCAGATGAGGCAAAAACCGTGGTCTGGACCACCGGCGTGCGCGCCAGCTCCCTGACCGAACAGATTCCTGCCGAGCGTGATCGTCAGGGCCGGCTACACGTTGATGCCAATCTGAAAGTCATCGGTCAGGACGACATCTTCGCCACCGGCGACGTGGCGTACGCGGCCACCGACGATATCGGCAACTTCGCCCTGATGACCTGCCAGCACGCGATTTCCCTCGGCCGGCATGCCGGCAACAACGTTGCGGCGCAGATCCTGGGGGTCGCCCCGACGCCATACAGTCAGCCGAAATACGTGACTTGCCTTGACCTCGGCGCCTGGGGCGCGGTGTACACCGAAGGCTGGGATCGTCAGGTGAAACTGGTCAAGGAGGAGGGCAAGTCGCTCAAGACCCAGATCAACACCCAGTGGATCTATCCGCCAGCGGCTGACCGTACCAGCGCGCTGGCCGCTGCGGATCCGATGATTCCCGTCGTTGCGTAAAACGGCGCTTCACAAAAAATCCCGCCCGGTTGATGCCCGGCGGGATTTTTTGTTCAGATTCCGCAAACTCCTCCGGCAAGGACCACCCGGCCGAACTCGGCGTTGGCCTCCTGAGGCGTGATCGCGAGCAATTGGTCGAGGCGAATTTCCTGTTGCGCGCCTTGTTGCTCGATCACCAGGAATTCTTCTTTGTCACTGCTGGTTCGCGTGGTCACGGCCCGGGCCATCAGCCGCTGACCGTCGATCAGCTCAATGTCCAGCTGATAGCCGCGCAGGCAGGCGATTTCCAGATAGTCGTGCAGATCGCAGTTCAGCGGCTGATAACGGGTCATGGCGTTACTCCTCGAAACCTTGCGCGATGATGAAACGATCCGCCTCGTGCATCAACCTTCCTGCGGCGGTGCTGATGGCGGAAGAGAAGGGCGTGAATCTGATTCTGCAGGATGCGTAATGCGCGGTGACAGTTGCGCGCGGGCGTTCTTTTCGCGTGCGCTAGGCTTTGAATGCAGGCCCATTACGGGCCGGCATTGCTGTGTTGGGAGGATTGTTTTTTGATTCAAGGAGCGACCGATCATGGATGATCTGGTGAAAGAAGTGATTCCGCTGTTGCAGTACCTTATCCCGGGGTTTGTCTCGACCTGGATTTTCTACACCCTGACGGCCTTCAAGCGGCCGGATACGTCCGGGCAAATTGTGCAGGCGCTGATTTTCACGTTTGTGATTCACGGGGTGGTGCTGGGGATTGGGGCGGTTTGTGTGTGGGTGGGGGAGGAGGGGTTTTCCATAGGGAAGTGGGATGCGAAGGCTGAAGCCTGTTGGGCCTTTTCTGCTTCGTTGCTGCTGGGGTTGATGGCTTGTTTTCTGGCAAACAATGGCAAATTGCATAGGTGGTTGCGCAGTAGAAACGTAACGAAACAATCTTCCTATCCCAGTGAGTGGTTCTGCGCTTTCGCTCAATATGACCGATTCATCACCCTTCATCTGGAGGATGAAAGGCGCGTTCTAGGCTGGCCAGTCGAGTGGCCACCGGAGTCGAACACCGGGCAGTTTTTGATGAGGTTTCCACGCTGGCTCAACGAAGAGGGCAGATTGGATCCTATTGGCGCCGAATTTTTGCTGATAGATTCCGCGAAGGTTAAATGGGTTGAATTCAGCCCGGCATCAGAGGGTTCATCATGACCGCCAGAGCACCGCAACCAATGCCAGAACATCTGGAGCGACTTTTCGTAGGGCCCGACGGGAAGCTGTTGGAGAAACCATTGATCACGGGCCCAAAGGCACCCCCACCGCTGAAGTACCCCCCGTCACCGCAAGCCCGCTACTAACCCCACCCATCCTTTACCGCCCGGCGAATGCTCTCCTGCAACATCGCAAACGCCGGGTTGTCGTTGTTCTCCCGCCAGATCAGATGCAGCTCGCTCTGCACACCCTCGCCCCGATCGATCTCGCGAAACACCACATTCCTGAACACCGCGCTGGTCGCGCAACGCGGCACCAAAGTCAGGCCCATGCCCGCGTTGACCGGCTCCAGCAACGGCGTGCTGACGATGCCCGGATCGATGCGCCGGGCGCGCAGCACGTCGATTCTCCGTACAAACCGGACAACTGGGGCGAGGCGCTGAACAGCGTGCAGATTGTCCTCGCCGATCACCATTGCTGGGGCGGTCTGTGCGACACCCAGACCCTGGCGAAAATGTGCGACACCTTCGGTCTCGGCGTATCGATGCATTCCAATTCGCACCTGGGCATCAGCCAGACGGCGCCCTCTGCTGTTTCAGAGCGTGCGCATCAACCAGTCACGAAACGCCTTCAGCGATGGCAAGGATTCGTTGCGCGCCGGGTACACCAGGTAATAACTGCGTCGGCTGCTGATCGGTTCGCCGAGTTGCAACAGCTCGCCGTTGTGCAATTCATCTTCGACCAGAATCCTTGGCACCAGCCCGATGCCGATATTGGCGCGCACAGCCTGGATCAAGTGCGAGGTCATCTCGAAACTCGGGCCGATGCGCATGCTGCGATGGGGCAGGGCGTGATGGCTGAACCATTCGGACCAGGCCTGAGCGTTGCTGCTGACGTTGAGCAGCAGTTGCCCTGCGATGTCCTGGTCGGCCGCACGGCGTTCGGCATCGGACAGCTGCGTGCTGGCGATCACCACTAGTTCTTCGGTGTGCAAACGGTGGGCGGTCAGCCCCGGCCAGTCCCCGCCACCGACGCAAATCGCCGCGTCGATTTCGCTGGTGTCGAAGTCGATGGTCTCGATGCGTGAATGCAGGTGCACCGTCATGCCTGGGTGCGCGGTGTAGAAATCCTTCAGGCGCGGCAACAACCATTTCGAGCCGAAGGTCGGCAGGGTCGCCAGGCGCAAGCTGTGAATCCCCGAGCCAAACGCCATGGCCTGCAACGTCGCGCTGCGGATCTGGCCGAGGGCTTCGGACAGTTCGCGCTGATACATGCGCCCGACGTCGGTAAGGATCACCCGTCGGCCTTCGCGGCTGAACAGGCGCATGCCGAGCATCTTTTCCAGGATCTGCACCTGACGGCTGACCGCACTCTGGGTCAGCGACAGTTCGTGGGCGGCGCGGGTGTAGCTTTCATGGCGCGCGGCGGCTTCAAACGCCAGCAGCAACGACATCGAGGGAGTAAGGGTTCGCGGATTCATTCGTTTTAGTCATGGATTGCGGGTCGATTTTACGGTTGTCCCGACATCGCTCTGCAATGAACATAAGGCCTATGAGAGGGCGGGAGCGTGACGCAATCATTCCTTGCGCACAACTGTTCACCGCCACACGGCCCGTTTTTGACCGAGATTGCACTTCCGATGATTGCCCAGCTGTCGCCTTCCACCGCGTTGAACACCGATTACCAGCAGTTTCTCAAAGCCCTTGAAACGGGCGGTTTTCGCGGTGAAATCAGTGCCGACTACGCCAGTCGCGTGGTGCTGGCCACCGACAACTCGATCTATCAGCGCTTGCCGCGAGCGGCGGTATTCCCGCGTGATGCCGACGACGTGGCGCTGCTGGCACGCCTGATCGCCGAACCGGCGTACCAGAAAGTGGTGATCACCCCTCGCGGTGGTGGCACCGGCACCAACGGCCAGTCGTTGACTGACGGTATCGTCGTCGACCTGTCGCGGCACATGAACCGCATCCTCGAAATCAACGTTGAACAGCGTTGGGTGCGCGTGCAGGCCGGTGTGGTGAAGGATCAACTGAACGCTGCGCTGAAATCCGCCGGGTTGTTTTTCGCCCCGGAACTGTCGACCTCGAACCGCGCCACCGTCGGCGGCATGATCAACACCGACGCCAGCGGCCAGGGCAGTTGCACCTACGGCAAGACCCGCGACCATGTGCTGGAACTGCACATGGTCCTGCGCGGTGGCGAGCGCTTGCACGGCCGTCCCTTGGAAGAAAGCGAGCTGGCAGCGGAATGCGCCCGTGAGGGACGGGCCGGCGAGGTGTATCGCTGCGCGCGGCAGATCATCGATGAGCAGGGCGAGCTGATCCGGGAAACCTTCCCCGACCTCAACCGCTGCCTGACCGGCTACGACCTGGCGCACCTGCGCGAGGCCGACAACCGTTTCAACCTCAACAGCGTGCTGTGCGGCGCCGAGGGTTCGCTGGGGTTTGTGGTCGAGGCCAAACTCAACGTATTGCCGATCCCCAAGCACACGATGCTGGTCAACATTCGCTACGCCGGCTTCATGGATGCCTTGCGCGATGCCCGGGCGTTGATGGCGCTCAAGCCGCTGTCGATTGAAACCGTCGATTCCAAAGTGCTGTTGCTGGCGATGCAGGACATCGTTTGGCATGGCGTCGCCGAGTACTTTCCGGAAAGCGCCGAGCGACCGACGCTGGGGATCAACCTGGTGGAGTTCTGCGGCGACGATCCCGAGGAGCTGCAACGCCGGGTCGAGGCCTTCGTCCAGCACTTGGGCAACGACGCCACGGTCGAGCGCCTGGGGCATACGCTGGCCGTCGGGCATGCGGCGGTGAATCGTGTCTACGGTATGCGCAAACGCGCGGTGGGCCTGCTCGGCAACGTCGCCGGTGAAGCACGGCCGCAGCCGTTCGTCGAAGACACCGCCGTGCCGCCCCAACACCTGGCCGAGTACATCGCCGAGTTGCGCGACCTGCTCGACAGCCACCAATTGCAGTACGGCATGTTCGGCCACGTCGATGCCGGCGTGTTGCACGTGCGGCCGATTCTCGACATGAAGGATCCGCAACAAGCCGCACTGGTGCGTCCCGTTTCGGACGGCGTCGCCGCGCTGACCCAGCGTTACGGCGGCCTGCTGTGGGGCGAGCACGGCAAGGGCCTGCGCTCGGAATACGCACCGGCCTTCTTCGGTGATTTGTACCCGGCGTTGCAAGCCTTGAAGGCGGCGTTCGATCCGTTCAACCAGTTCAACCCCGGCAAGATCGCCACGCCGGATATTCCCGGCGCGGCCTTGCTGAAGATCGATGAAGTGACCCTGCGCGGCGAACTCGATCGGCAGATCGACGAGAAAGTCTGGCAGGACTACGGCGCAGCGATGCACTGCAACGGCAACGGCGCCTGCTACAACTTCGATCCCGACGACGCCATGTGCCCATCGTGGAAAGCCACCCGCCAGCGTGCGCAATCGCCCAAGGGCCGCGCTTCGCTGATTCGCGAATGGCTGCGGTTGCAGGGCGAGGCGGGGGTCGATGTGTTGGCCGATGCCAGCCGCCGTCCGCCGTTTTTCAGCACGCTGCTGCAGCGCTGGCGCAACAGTCGTGCGCAGGAACAAGACTTCTCCCACGAGGTGTACGACGCCATGGCCGGCTGCCTGGCGTGCAAGTCCTGCGCGGGGCAGTGCCCGGTAAAGGTCAACGTGCCGGACTTCCGCTCGCGGTTTCTCGAGCTGTATCACACCCGTTATCTGCGGCCGGCACGGGATTATCTGATTGCTTCGCTGGAGTACACGATTCCGTACATGGCGCGGATTCCGTTTCTCTATAACCGTTTGATGGGTGCCTCGTTCAGCCGGCACTTGCTCGAGCGTCTTGGCGGCATGGTCGATGTGCCGTTGCTCAGCCGTTTCGACTTCCATGCGGCCATGCGTCGCTGGCAGGTTCAACCGGCGTCGGTCGAGGTGTTGTCGGCGCTGACTGCCGCCCAGCGCGAGCGCAGCGTGGTGCTGGTGCAGGATGCCTTCACCCGTTACTTCGAGGCGCCGCTGCTGGCGGATCTGATCGAACTGATTTCGCGTCTCGGCTATCAGGTCTACCTGGCGCCGTTCAGCGCCAACGGCAAGCCGCTGCATGTGCAGGGTTTCCTCTCGGCGTTCAATCGTGCGGCGTTGCGCAATGCCGGGCAATTGCGCGCGCTGGCCGAGATCGGTGTGCCGTTGGTAGGGCTCGACCCGGCCATGACCCTGGTCTATCGCCAGGAATATCTGAAAGTCCCGGGGATGGAAAAATGCCCGGAGGTGGCGCTGGTGCAGGAGTGGCTGCTCAAGGTCATGCCGGAGCAGAACGATCAACGCCGCGCCGACCCCTTCCGCCTGCTGGCGCACTGCACCGAAAAAACCAACGCCCCGGCCGCCACCCGGCAATGGGAGCAGGTGTTCGAACGTGTCGGCCTGAAGCTGGCGACCCAGGCCACCGGTTGCTGCGGCATGTCCGGCACTTACGGACACGAAGCGCGCAATCGCGAAACGTCGGCGGTGATCTTCGAGCAATCCTGGGCGAAGCAGATCGAGGCGCCGGTGGAGAAGGGCGAGGCGCTGGCGACCGGGTACTCCTGTCGCAGTCAGGTCAAGCGCCAGGCCGATCGACAATTGCGCCATCCGTTGCAGGTCGTGCTGGAAATCCTGCGTACCGCGTGATCGCTGTTTGAGAAGCGCTAGCGATTGGATCGGTTTTTCATGTTATAAAGTAACGAAAATTTTACGGCCGCTTTCGGGCGGCTGCATCGATCAACCTTTCGATTGCGATACTTCCATGACGATTGCGGTTCCCCGTTCTGCCCCCTCGGCGACTGGCCGGTTGCTGTCTATTGATGCGCTGCGTGGCCTGGTCATTTTGTTCATGTTGCTGGACCACGTGCGCGAAACCTTCCTGCTGCATCGTCAGGTCACTGACCCGATGGACATCGCCAGCACGGAGCCGGCGCTGTTCTTCAGTCGCACCCTTGCGCACTTGTGCGCGCCGGTGTTCGTGCTGCTGACCGGCTTGTCGGCGTGGCTGTTTGGCGAGAAGTACGACGGCAAGGCTGACGTCAGTGCCTTCCTGTTCAAGCGCGGTTTGTTTCTGGTGGCGCTTGAATTCACCCTGGTGAATTTCGCCTGGACGTTCCAGCTGCCACCGACCGTGATCTATCTGCAAGTGATCTGGGCGATCGGCCTGAGCATGATCGCGCTGTCGCTGCTGGTCTGGCTGCCACGCTGGCTGCTGCTGACGTTGAGCGTTGCGATCATCGCCGGGCACAACCTGCTCGACGGACTGCACTTTGGGACCGAGTCGGCACTGCACGTGCCATGGGCAATCCTGCATGACCGCAGCTGGATCGAGGCGGGCGAGAGCTTGCGTCTGCGTACCTCCTACCCGTTGCTGCCGTGGATCGGCGTGATCGGTCTGGGTTACGCGCTGGGGCCGTGGTTCGCTCGCGCAGCCGATGCAGGCGTGCGCCAGCGCCGCTTGTGGGTCGGTGGCGTCGCCGGCCTGCTTGGCTTTGTAGCACTGCGGATGGTCAACGGTTACGGCGAGAAAACCTGGGCCTTCGGTGACAGCGGTGTGCAAACCTTGATGAGCTTTTTCAACATCACCAAATACCCGCCGTCGCTGTTGTTCATCACGTTGACGGTGAGTGTTGGACTGCTGCTGTTGCTGGTGTTCGAGCGCGCGCAGGACCGGCGCTGGATTCGCTGGCTGACCGTATTCGGGTCGGCGCCGATGTTTTTCTATTTGCTGCACCTGTATGCGCTGAAGGTGCTGTACCTGATCGGCGTGGCGTTGTTCGGGCTTAATCAGGGCACCTATTTCGGCTTCTCGTCGGTGGCTTCGGTGTGGCTGGCGGCGATGGTGCTGGCGGTCGCGCTGTTCCCGACCGTGCGCTGGTTTTCGGCGTTGAAGGCCCGGCGCCGCGACATCGCCTGGCTGAAGTATCTGTAAAGCGGCTCAGCCCGTTTTGCCATCGCGGGCACGGATTTTCAGGACTGACACACAACCTGTGGGGGCGAGCTTGCTCGCGATGGCGGCCTGACATTCAACAGCAATGTTGATTGTGAAGGTGTCATCGCGAGTAGGCTCGCTCCCACATGGTTTTTGGCTATGGGATCAGCGGCGATCCAGCCACACCGTCTGCGCATTGCAGAATTCGCGCACGCCGAAGTGCGACAACTCGCGGCCGAAACCGCTTTTCTTCACCCCGCCGAAGGTCACGCGCGGGTCGCTGGCGGAGTAACCGTTGATGAACACGCCACCGGTTTCCAGTTCGCTGGTCAGTTGCTGGGCCAGGGCGACGTTGGCGGTGTAGATCGTAGCGGTCAGACCGAACTCGCTGTCATTGGCCAGCGCTACGGCGTGGGCGCAGTCGCGGGCGGTGATGATCGAGGCCACCGGGCCGAACAGTTCCTGCTTGAACGAGGTCATGCGGTCGGTGACGTCGGCCAGTACGGTCGGCTCGTAGTAGTTGCCCGGCCCTTGAACCTTGCCGCCGCCGAGCAGCAGGGTGGCGCCTTCTTCGAGGGTGTCGCGCACTTGTTGATCGAGTTCGTCGCGCAGGTCGAAACGGGCCATCGGGCCGATGTAGTTGTCGGCGGACAACGGATCGCCCATCTTCAACTGGCGGGTGACGTCGACGAATTTGCGGGTGAACTCTTCAACCACGCCTTCTTCGATGATCAGGCGCTTGGCGGCGGCGCAGACTTGCCCTGAGTTCTGGTAACGACCGATCACGGCGGCTTGTACGGCTTCGTCGATATCGGCGTCATTGAGCACGATGAACGGATCGGAGCCGCCCAGCTCCAGCACGCATTTCTTCAGCGCGGCACCGGCCTGTGCACCAATGGCCATGCCGGCGCGGACGCTGCCGGTCAGGGCTACGGCGGCAATGCGTGAATCGGCGATGGCGGTCGAGACGCCTTCCGGGGTGACGTTGATCACCTCAAACACGCCATCGGCAAAACCGGCGCGGGTGAAGGCGTCGCGCAGCAGGTAGGCGCTGCCCATCACATTCGGCGCATGCTTGAGCACGTAAGTGTTGCCGGCGATCAGCGCCGGGACGGCGCCCCGCAGCACTTGCCAGATCGGGAAGTTCCACGGCATCACGGCGAGGATCGGGCCGAGCGGACGGTATTCGATGCGCGCCTTGCCGCCTTCGACCAGCGTCGCTTCTGCGTTGAGCATGGCCGGGCCGTGTTCGGCGTACCACTCGCAGAGCTTGGCGCATTTCTCGATCTCGCCACGGGCCTGGGTGATCGGCTTGCCCATTTCCAGGGTGATCATGGTCGCCATGGCTTCGCTGCTGTCACGCAAAGCACCGGCCAGCGCGGTCAGGGCACGGGAGCGATCCTGCAGCGGCTTGCGTTTCCACTTGTTGAAGCCGAACGCGGCGCGGGTCAGTGCAGCGTCGAGAACTTCGGCGGATTCGAAGGCGTAGTGACCGATCTGCTCGCCGGTGGCGGGGTTGATCGAAATGGCGTGGGTCTGGCTGGAAATCGGGCTCATGGCATCGTCCTGCGAGGTCAGTGGATGCGCTCAGAGTAGGGTGGCGTTTGATTTCTGGAAACTGAATAATAAAGAGTGTTTCTTTCACGATTGGAGAATGACTGTGGATCTGGTGCAACTGGAAATCTTCAAGGCCGTTGCCGAGCACGGCAGCATCAGCGCTGCGGCGGCGCAGATCCATCGCGTGCCGTCGAACCTGACGACCCGCATCAAGCAGTTGGAGGAAGATCTGGGTGTCGATCTGTTCATCCGCGAGAAAAGCCGCCTGCGCCTGTCACCGGCCGGCTGGAGTTTTCTCGAGTACGCGCGGCGCATTCTCGATCTGGTGCAGGAAGCCCGCGCTACGGTGGCCGGCGAGGAACCGCAAGGCGCGTTCCCGCTGGGGTCTCTGGAAAGCACCGCGGCGGTGCGCATTCCCGGTTTGCTGGCGACCTACAACCAGCAACACCCGAAGGTCGATCTGGACCTGTCGACCGGTCCGTCCGGGACGATGATCGACGGAGTGCTGTCCGGGCGCCTGGCGGCTGCGTTCGTCGACGGCCCGGTCTTGCACCCGGCACTGGAAGGCATACCGGCGTTCGAAGAAGAAATGGTCATCATCTCGCCGCTCCATCACGGGCCGATCCAGCGTGCTGCGGACGTGAATGGCGAAAACATCTATGCGTTTCGCTCGAACTGCTCCTATCGCCATCACTTCGAAAAATGGTTCAGCACCGACGCTGCGGTGCCCGGCAAGATTTTTGAAATGGAGTCCTATCACGGCATGCTCGCCTGCGTCAGCGCGGGCGCCGGCCTGGCCCTCATGCCGCGCAGCATGCTGCAGAGCATGCCCGGCTGCGCAACGGTGAGTGTCTGGCCGCTGGCGGCGGATTTTCGCTATTTGACGACGTGGCTGGTGTGGCGACGGGGCACGGTGTCGCGCAGTCTGAGTATGTTTGTGCGTTTGCTGGAGGAGCGCGGTGTGGTGCGTGCAGAAGAGAATTGATGCTTTGGGTCCGGGTCTTCTCGATGAAGACCTGCTCCCTTGCTTGAAAGGCTTGCTCGGTTCGGTGATTTGCCGAACCGGGCATTTTTCATTGGCCGTCGACGCTGCGGGGCAGGTCGAGTGGATGGGCGTCGCGCAACACTTCCGGCAGCAAGGCATCGGGAAAGCCCTGATACGCCACCGGCCGCAAAAAGCGCTCGATCGAAGTCATGCCGACCGAGGTGAAGCGGCTGTCCGACGTCGCCGGGAATGGGCCGCCGTGCACGGTGGCGAAGGTCACTTCCTGCGGATGGGCGAAGGCGTTCACCACGATGCGTCCGGTGCGGCGTTCGAGAATCGGCAGCAGGCGTCGAGCCAGATCCAGATCGCGGTCTTCAAGGTGAATGGCTGCGCTCAGTTGGCCCTTGAACGAACGGGCAACGGCCAGCAATTCTTCTTCATCATTGACCGTCACCAGCAATGCAGCAGGGCCGAACACTTCATGGGCTAGCGCGGGTTCGTTGAGAAAGTGCTGGCCACTGACTTCCAGCAACGCCGAGCGCCCTGCAAACTGGCCATCCGTTGGCGCGCCAACCGCCACCAGATTCGCCCCCACGCTTTCCATTGCCACCAGCCCCTTGACGTATGAACCGTGTATTCCCGGTGTCAGCATCGTACGCGCCGGCGCTTCGCTGACTCGCTTGATCATGGCGCTGCGCAGCGCTTGCAGACCTTCGCTCTCGACCGCGATCAGGATCGATGGACACAAACAGGCCTGGCCGACATTCACCAGCATTCGCTCAACAAAGCCATCGCCGATCTCACTGCCACGCGCGGCCAGCGCGGCGGGCAAAATGAAGGTCGGGTTGACGCTGGTCATTTCGGTAAACACGGGGATCGGATCAGGCCGTAATTGAGCGCGGCGATAAAGCGCCATGCCGCCCACCTCAGAACCGGTGAAGGTCACCGCTTTCATCAAAGGATGATCGACCAGCGCCTCACCGATGGCATTGCCGCCACCGCGCACCATGGAGAAAACCCCTTCATGCAAGCCATGCGACTGCACCGCTTTACGGATGGCGCGCGCCTGGATTTCCGAGGCGCCGGGGTGCGCGTTATGGGCCTTGAGAATCACCGTCGCACCGGCCGCGAGTGCCGACGCCGTATCGCCACCGGCCACCGAATAGGAGATCGGAAAATTGCTCGCGCCGAAGATCGCCACCGGGCCGATGGCGATTTTCTGCAGGCGATGATCCATCCGTGGCCGTGGCTGGCGATCAGGTTGTGCCGGGTCGATTGCCAGCTGCAGGAAGCGCCCCTTGCGCACCACTTCGGCGAACTGGCGGAACTGGGTCGCAGCTTTGGCGGCTTCGCCTTCCAGTTGCGCCTGAGGCAGACCGGTTTCCAGGGCGGCGCGGGCGGCCAGTTCGGCGCGCACGGCATCGAGGTTGTCGGCGATGGTTTGCAGAAACGCTGCACGTTCGGCCAGTGACGTATGGCTGTAGCTGTCGAATGCTGCGTCGGCCAGGGTTGCCGCCTGATCGACCTGGGCTGCGCCACCTAAGGCGAATTCTGGCTCGATCAGCATGTGGGTCGCCGGATTCAGCGCCTTCATCGTGCCCTCGGTGGCGGGGACGTCGGCGGCCCCGATCAGCAGATGTCCGGTCAGATTCATTTCGCGTCACCACGCGCCTGGAGGCTGGCGATCAGCTCATCGGTGGTGGTGATGACATGGGCGAACGTCGGGCCGTTGAGTTCGTGGGCGGCGTGCATCATTTCCTCTTTGAACGCGGCGGTCGCATCGCGCACCAGGGTGACGTGGTAGCCGAGTTCCGATGCGTAACGGGCGGTGGCTTCGATGCAGGTGTTGGCCAGCAGGCCGACGATGATCACGTGGGTGATGCCTTGCTGTTTCAGGCGAAAATCTAGATCTGTGTTGGCGAAACCGCTGGAGCCCCAGTGTTCCTGAACCACGATGTCACCGTCCTTCGGTGCGAAATCCGGGTGCCATTCACCGCCCCATTCGCCGCGCGCGAAGTGGTGCATGTGCATGATCTTTTGTTGGGTCGGGGTTGGGTGATCCCAGTTCTCGTAGTCGCCTTTGACCCAGCGGTGATGGGGTACGATGACCACCGGAATCGGCAGGGCCCGTACGGCGCGATCGAGTTTGCGCAGGTTGTCGAGCAAGCCATTCTGCTCGGCCATCGGTTTGAGCAGCGGAAAGATTTTGCCGCCGTCCGAGAGAAAATCGTTGTACGGATCGACCAGCAGGTAGGCGGTTCTGTCGAGCGGATAGAGAGGTTTCGACATGACGATGGACTCCGGCAATGAGAGTGATCGATGCTCAGGGCTTGTTCCCGCATCGTGTTGATATGATAATCATAGTAACTGTGAAAGAGGCAAGCCCTGATGGCTGTAAACGATAGTCTTCCCGATACGCTGTGCCCGATTTCCCGGGCCGAGGCGATCGTCGGCGACCGCTGGTCGGTGCTGGTTTTGCGCGAATTGTTCATGGGCAGCCATCGCTACGACGAGATCCTGGCCCAGACCGGCGGTACGCCGCAGATGGTCGCCGCCCGTCTGAAAAGCCTGGAAGCGGACGGGCTGGTCGAGCGCCGCTTGTACAACGAGCGGCCGAAACGCTACGAGTATCACCTCACCGCGAAGGGCGAGGCGTTTTACCCGGTGGTGATTGCGTTACGCGCCTGGGGCGAAACCTGGTGCAAATCGCCGGAGGAAGGGCTGGCGGTGAACATGACCCACAAGCACTGCAACCACAGCGCCGGCCTCGGGCCGCTGTGCGATCACTGCGGTGAAGTGTTGCGACGTGAGGATCTGATCAGCCAGCCGCAAGAGGCGTACGCCGCCGAACGACAGGCGCGGCGCGAGGCGTTCAAGGCGAAATAGACGGCTCCATCCAAAACAGAACGCCCCCCCGGATTCGAGGGGCTTCATGTGTCAACGCAGAACGGATGGCTTACAGACTGCCCGCCAGTTTTGCGCAGGTCCGCGCCGTTGATGTGGGCCGACACCGGCCCGACGTACAGCGGCGTGTTCATGCATCGACCTGGAAGCTCGAGCCGATGTCGTACTGACCTTTGTGGATGGCGTAGAAGTCGATCAGGTTGATCGCGGTCCACGGCACCCGTACGACCGGCAGCACCAGCACCTCTTGTTGGGCTGATCAGGGCAAGGAAAGGGGAGATATAAATGAGTAGTTTGTTGCGCCAGGCGAAAAAAAAAACGAGGCTCTCCGGTCGGGTGAAAGTGCTCTGTTTCGGGTGTTTCAGTGCTACCAGCGACAATGCAGCTGACATCCATCGGTGCAGTTGTCTGTCGGTGTTGTTGCGGCTCGGCTGCGGACTTGAATCCAGCAACCAGACCGGTTTTTTTCAGAGGCGAATCGACGCCAGCATCCGTTGCAGCATCGCATCGCAGGCCGTGAGCTGATCGGCGCTGACGAACTCGTCCGGCTTGTGACCCTGGTCCATGCTGCCGGGCCCGCACACCACCGTGGGAATCCCCACCGCATCGAACAATCCGCCCTCGGTGCCAAACGCCACGGTGCCGAAATCGTCCGAGCCACAGAATGTGGCGATCAATTGCGCAGCCTGGCTTCGGGCATCGGTGGCCAGCCCCGGATAGGCCGACAATTCGCTGAAACGGATAGCGCTCTGCTCGCTGACGGCCCGCATGCGCGGCAGCATTTGCTGCTCGGCGTAGGCTTTGAGTTGCTGCGCAACGACCGCCGGATCCTGCGAGGGCAGGGCGCGGATTTCGAAGTCGAAACGGCAATCGGCGGGGACGATGTTCAACGCCTTGCCGCCGCTGATTACGCCGGTTTGCACCGTGGAATACGGCGGGTCGAAACGCGGGTCGAGGTGTTCATCCTTGAGCTGTCGAGCGATGCGCCCCAATTCGCCGATCAGCTCGGCGGCGCATTCGATGGCGTTGACCCCAAGTGGCGCGTAAGCCGAATGACAGGCGTGCCCCTGGACATCGCAGCGCATGGCCAGTTTGCCCTTGTGCCCGAGCACCGGTTTGAGCTCGGTCGGCTCGCCGATGATGCACAGCAGCGGTTTGACCGGACGTTGCTCCAGCACCTTGAGCAACGAGCGCACGCCGAGGCAGCCGACCTCTTCGTCGTAGGACAGGGCGATGTGCACCGGCAGGCGCAAAGGTGCTTCGATCAATGACGGCACCAGCGCGAGCACGCAGGCGATGTAGCCTTTCATGTCCGCCGTGCCGCGACCGTAAAGCTTGCCGTCGCGCTCGCTGAGTGCGAACGGCGGCAGCGTCCACGGCTGGCCATCGACCGGCACCACATCGGTGTGCCCCGACAGCACGATGCCCGGCTGATCGGCCGGGCCGATCGTGGCGAACAGATTGGCCTTGCTGCGCTCATCGTTGTAGATCAGTTCGCACGGCACATCGAAACTTTCGAGGTAGCTACGCACAAAGTCGATCAATTGCAGGTTGGACTCGCGGCTGGTGGTGTCGAACCCCACCAGCGTCTTGAGCAACGCGACGCTGTCGCTCATCGGTCGTCTCCGGCCACCCCGTAACCCGGCGCCTTGGCCGGATCGAGGGCGCGGTCGATGTAGTCCTGAAGCTGCGGGCGATAGGCGTCCCAGAGTTTTTGCAGTTGGCCGATCGGGTCTGCATCGGCCCAGTCCACCCGCAGATTGACGATGGGCCAGGTCAGCTCGCCGACCACGACCACGGCGGCCGAATGCACCGGACCCGCTTCACCGCCCAAGGCCTGGGCGGCGTGCAGAGCTTTGATGAGGCGATCGGCCAATTGGCCTTCGCCATCTTCGAACGCGCTGACCATGGCTTCGATCACCGAGCGCCCGGCGAGCATATTGCCGGCCGCCACGCATTGTTCGCCGGACATGGCGTTGTGCACGCCCAGGGTTTGCGCGCCGCTGAAATGCGCGGTCTGGCCGAGGTGGTTGATCGCCGTGATCTGCCGGTACTGACTGTAGCCATTGCGGGTCAGCACCTTGTCCAGTGCAGCTTTGGGCGCCAGGCCTTGCTCCATCAGGGCGAGCACTTCCGGGCCGAGCGATGGCAGGGTGATGTTCTGGCTCGACACCGCGCCGACACCGGGCAACAGCCACGGGCAGCGAGCGCCGACGGCGATGCTGGAGGAGCTGATGGCGATGCCGAACTGACCGGTTTCGGGGCAGCGGGCGGCGATGGAAAATGTCATGTGTGGCCTCCTTTCGCTAAGGTCGAATTACTCGGGAATCACCGCAACCACATCAATCTCCATCAGCCACTGTGGCTGACCCAGGGCCGACACCACCAGCCCGGTGGAGATCGGGAACACGCCCTTCAGCCATTTGCCGACTTCCTGATACACCGGCTCGCGGTAGCGCGGGTCGATCAGGTAAGTGGTGGTCTTGACGATGTGGCTCAGGTCACTGCCGGCCTCTTCGAGCAGTTGCTTGACGTTGCGCATGGCCTGTTCCGTCTGCGCGCGCGGGTCGCCGAGGCCGACCAGTTCACCGTCGAAATTGGTGCCGACCTGGCCACGGACATACACGGTGTTGCCGGCGCGCACGGCCTGGCACAGGTCGTTGTCCAGAGTCTGGTTCGGGTAAGTGTCCTTGGTGTTGAACATGCGGATGCGGGTGTGGGTTGGCTGACTCATGTGAGGCTCCTGACGAAGTCGAACCCGGCGCGACGGGCGCCGGTATTGAAGAGGGAAATCAAGCGTCGACGGTGTCGACAGCGTGGTTGTGCAGCGCGGCTTCGCGTTGTTCGGCATCGCGATAGGCCAGGTATTTGCGCTGGGTGACGATGTGATCAGCCACGTACCTGGCGTCGTGCCACACGCCCCAGATGAACGAAGAACCGCGTCGCGACTGCCACGGCAAACCCAGGAAATACACGCCCGATTCGCTGGACACACCGCGCTGGTGCTGCGGCTTGCCGTTGTCGTCGAATGCCGCGACGTTCAGCCAGGAATAGTCCACGGCAAACCCGGTGGCCCAGATGATCGAAGTGACGCCGGCGGCGGCCAGATCGAGATTGGCCAGCGGGTTCTTCACGCATTCAGGGTCCGGATAAGTCGCGCGGGCTTCCGGTTCCAACGGCAGGTCGAGGCCGTTGCGTTCGATGTAGGCGTCGGCGGCATCCAGCAGCGCGAGGTAGTTCTCGTCGCCACGTTTGAGGTTGTCGCGCAGATCCTGTTTGAAGGTCACCACGCCGTCGCTGAACGATTCGGTGACGCCGACCAGGGTCATGCCGCGATGGGCCAGACCGCGGAAGTCGATGGTGCGGCCACCGTGGGCGCCGCTGACGGCGATGGTCACGTGCTCGCGGCCGGGTTTCATCGCGGCCTGGTCCCACTCGCCGAGCACGCCGAGCCACCAGCAGAAATCACGGTTGCGGTAAGCGCGAGGAGGGCGGTCGTGGGCGCCGACCGAGAGGTAAACCTGCTTGCCCGAGCGCTGCAATTCGTCGGCGATCTGCACGCCCGACGAACCGGCACCGACCACCAGCACCGCACCGGCCGGCAGTTGCTGCGGGTTGCGATAGTCGGCCGAGTGAATCTGCAGCAGACGCTCATCCTTCGGCGCAATGGCCGGGATCACCGGACGCTGGAATGGGCCGGTGGCGGCGACGACGCGGGCCGCTTCAATTACGCCTTCTGACGTTTCTACGGTGAAGCCCGGGCGCCCGACATTGCGCACTACGCTTTTTACATCGACGCCGGTGCGGATCGGCGCGTTGAATTTCTTCGCATAGGCTTCGAAGTAATCGGCGACACGTTCCTTGTGGGCGAAACCGTCCGGATCGACATCATCGAATTCCATCCCCGGAAACCGGTCATGCCACGCCGGACCGTTGGCCACCAGCGAATCCCAGCGCCCGGTGCGCCAGCGTTCGGCAATGCGGCTGCGCTCCAGCACCAGGTGCGGCACATCGAGTTTGCTCAGGTGTTCGCTCATGGCCACCCCCGCTTGACCGGCGCCGACAACAAGCGTGTCTGTTTTTATTATTTCAGTGGTCATCTCTGATCCCTTCTCACGAGGCCGTTGAATTCAGGTCGCTGTCGACCTGTTCTCTGTGCTTGGGATCAGACTAGGGAGGGGGGGGGTATCGGTAAAATATTATTAAGCTGGCATATGAAGATAAAAACGTGATGCAGAGGTCTGAAAGCCCCGTAAGCAAGGTGCTTCGCCTTGGCACCGGAATCCGGGACAACGAAAAAAAGGGCCGTCGACAGGTGTGTCGATGGCCCTTTTCAATTGGCGCTTGATTTACATCCAACTCAACGATTGAGGAACGCCAGCAGGTCTTCGTTCAGTGCCTGCGCATGGGTCACGGCAAACCCGTGCGGCGCACCGGCATAAACCTTCAGCTCGGCACCCTTGATTTGCGCGGCGGCGCGTTTGCCGGTGGTTTCGAACGGCACGATCTGGTCGCCGTCGCCGTGAATCACCAGCGTCGGCACATCGATTTTCGCCATGTCCGGGCGGAAGTCGGTTTCCGAGAATGCAGTGACGCAATCCACGGTGCCTTTGAGCGAAGCGAGCAGGGCGATGTTCAGGGTTTGGGTCAGCACGCCGTCGGAGACTTTCTGGCCCTGATTGGTGCCGTAGAACGGGGCGTTGAAGTCAGCGATGAACTGCGCGCGATCCTTCAGCAGGCCGGCCTTGATCCCGTCGAACACCGAGGTGTCCACGCCTTCAGCGAAGTCCGGTTTCTTGCCGAACAGCGGCGTCACCGCGCCCAGCAGCACCAGCCCGGCAACGCGCTCGCTGCCGTGGCGCGCAATATAACGGCTGACATCGCCACCGCCCATGGAGAAACCGACCAGGGTCACGTCACGCAGGTCCAGATGCTCGATCAATTGCGCGATGTCATCGGCGAAGGTGTCGTAGTCGTAGCCGGTCCACGGCTGCTCGGAGCGCCCGAAACCACGACGGTCGAAGGCGATGGTGCGGTAGCCGCGGCTGCTCAGGTATTCCATCTGGTATTCCCACATGTCGGCATCCAGCGGCCAGCCGTGGCTGAACAACACGGGCTTGCCGCTGCCCCAGTCCTTGAAATAGATCTCGGTGCCGTCTTGGGTCTTGAACGTGCTCATGAAAACTCCTTGGGTGTGGACCTGCGTGAATGCCGTGAAGGCAGCGTTCACTATCGCGACAAAGCGCGTTGACCACTTGTACGCAGGTGCTAAGTTCGTGGCGCATGGCGTTATCGGTTTTGCGATACGGGTTGTAAGATGCAACCGAATCGAACCTGCCGTTTTGCCGGAGACACCCGAAATGAAGCGCAAAAGCCTTGCGGGCAATGCCTGCCCGATCGCCCGGACACTCGACCTGATCGGTGACTGGTGGTCGTTGCTGATCATTCGCGACGCGCTGGAAGGCATCAGTCGCTTCAGCGATTTCGAGAAGAGCCTGGACATCGCCAAGAACATGCTGAGCACCCGGCTCAAAGGGCTGGTAGAGCGTGGGATCCTGCGGATGGAACCGGCGTCCGATGGCAGCGCTTACAAGGAGTACGTGCTGACGGAAAAGGGCCGGGCGTTGCAAACCGTGATCGTTGCGTTGTCGCAGTGGGGTGGTGAATTCATGTTCGAGCCGGGCGAGCCGGGGTCGGTGATGGTCGATGCGCAGAAGGGGCAGCCTATTCGCAAGCTTGAGTTGCGGTCAGCCGATGGTCGAGTTCTGGCACCGGACGATGTAGCGACGAAACGGGCTGTTGAGCACTGAGGTGAAGTCGGCGGGGTCTGTCGGATGTTTCGTTTTTCGGAACGTTTTCTGATTTGATGACCGTTTTTCCTTGGTTGATCTACGAAACATCCTGCATCTCTGTGGAGTCGGACGATTTCACCGATGCCGCTCGTCGGCCACACTATTTCGGTGAATCCTTAAATTGACGTCAGAATAGTGGCACTTTAACATGGCGCCACTATTCTGATATCGCTTTCCGTCTCGAGGGATCGAACATGTCCTCACCCGCCCTCGTGGCGAGGTTGTGCCTGGCTTTGCTGTGCCTTTCTCCGCTCCAAACCGCACTTGCAGCACCCACCCCGGGTGAAACCGACCTGATCCGCGAACGCCAGAACCGCCTGCTCGAAGAGCAACAGCGGCGGCTCGAAGAACTCAAGGATCTGCCCGGCAAAGAAGCCAAACCGGCGCAACCGCAAGCTCCCACCGACACGCGCTGCTTTCAGATCAACGACATCGAACTCAAAGGTGCCGACAGCCTGTCGGAGAGTGACAAGAACCGTTTGCTCAAGCCCTACATCGGCCAGTGCCTCGGCGTGCCCCAACTCAATGAAGTGCTGAAGGTCATCACCGATCACTACATCGAGAAGGGGCTGGTCACCAGCCGTGCTTACCTGCCACAACAGGATCTGTCCGCCGGGCACCTGAAAGTGCTGGTGGTCGAAGGCAAGCTCGAAAGCCTGAAAGGTGCCGAGAACAGCAAGCTTTCCGAGCGTGAGCTGTCGATGGCGTTTCCCGGCAAGGCCGGTGAACTGGTCAATCTGCGCGAGATCGAGCAGATGGTCGATCAGCTAAATCGCCTGCCGTCCAACCAGGCCAAGATGGAGCTCTCGCCGGGCAAGAACGTCGGTGGCAGTGATGTGCTGGTCAACAACACCCCGCAAAAGCCCTGGCGTGTCGGGTTGTCGCGCAGCAACGACGGCCAACGCAGCACCGGTGAACAGCAGTGGGGCACCACCTTCGATTGGGACAGCCCCTTGGGTCTGGCCGACCAGTTGAGCCTGCGCGGCGGTCACGATGCGATGACCGATCACCAGCACACCTCCAACAACGCCATGCTCAACTACAACCTGCCGTGGGGCTGGTGGAACTTCAGCTACACCTACAGCCAGAGCGAGTACCGCTCACAGATCGCCGCCAACGGCTACAACTTCAAGCAGACCGGCGACAGCGAAAATCATCAGTTGCGCGCCGAGCGGGTGATCCGTCGCGACTCGGTCAGCAAGACCTCCCTCAACGCCGGCCTGTCGTATCTGCGCACCAATAACTTCATCGAAGACAGCAAGCTCAAGTTGAGCAGCAACCGCATCAGCGAAGCGCAGTTCGGCTTCAACCACGGACGGCGGATCGGCAGCGCCTTCGTCAACTTCGATGCCGGCATGCAGGAAGGCATCGGTGCGTTCGATGCCCAGGGCAGTCACGACCCGGGCCCCGGCGAGCCCGACGCGCGCTACCGCAAATACACCGCGACCCTGAGCTATCTGCAGCCGTTCAAAGTGTGGGGCGAGTCCTTCACCTTCAGCAGCCTGATGACCGGCCAGCGCAGCGAAGACGTGTTGTTCAGTCCGCAACGCACCAGCCTCGGCGGGCTGTCGTCGGTCCGTGGCTACAAGGATCAATCGCTGTCCGGCGACAGCGGCGGTTATTGGCGCAACGATTTGCGCTGGGCACGTCCGGTAACGGCGCAATGGCTGCGTCCGGTGTTCGCCGAATACGGCACCAGCCTCGGCTACGACCAGGGCGTGATCCGTGGCGACCGCTACAACGGCGAGCAACACGGGCGCATGTCGAGCAACTCGCTGGAGCTGTTTGCGCGTGGCGAACACGTTGCCGCCAGCGTGACCTTTGCCCATTCCCTGGAACGCCCTGACGCGCTGACCGAGCGCGAAGCGCCGATCTACTTCCGCCTGGATTTCTTCATTTAATTTTTGTCTGCCCCGAGATTCTGATATGGACTTCCGCCACCTGGCCTTCCTGGCCAGTCAGCCTTCTGCTGCCGTAAAAAACCGCGAACACTTCTGGGGTATGCCCAAACGCGGCCTGGCATTCCTGCTGGCCAACGTCATGTTCTGGCAGCCGATGTGGGCGCAGGCAGACGCAATCGTGGTCAGTGCGCCTGGCACCACGCTCGATCGGGCAGGCAACGGCGTGCCGGTTATCAACATCGCCACGCCCAACGGCGCGGGGCTGTCGCACAACCAGTTCCACGATTACAACGTGGACGCCCAGGGCCTGATCCTCAACAACGCGACCAGTCGTACTCAGTTGACGCAGATGGGCGGGATCATTCTGGGTAACCCGAATCTGCGTGGCGCGGCGGCGCAGACGATCCTCAACGAAGTCAACGGCGGCAGTCCGAGTCAGTTGCGCGGTTACACCGAAGTGGCGGGGCAGTCAGCGCGGGTGATCGTGGCCAACCCGTACGGCATCAGTTGCAACGGGTGCGGCTTCATCAATACGCCGCGTGTGACCTTGACCACCGGTAAACCAGTACTCGATGGCACGGGGCGGCTTGATCGTTTCCAGGTCGATCAGGGTAGCGTTTCCATCGATGGCAAAGGTCTGGATGCCAGCGCTGTCGACAGCTTTGAAATCATCACCCGCAGTGCGCAGATCAACGCGCAGATCCACGCCAAACATCTGAACATCACCACTGGTCGCAACGATGTAAACGCCCAAACGCTCAGCGCCACCGCACGTGCCGATGACGGCAGCACCAAGCCGCAACTGGCGATCGACTCTTCGGCACTCGGCGGGATGTATGCCGGAGCAATCAAACTGGTCGGGACCGAGGCCGGTGTCGGCGTGAAGCTGGCAGGCGAACTGGCGGCCAGCGCCGGGGATATCCAGATCGACGCCAATGGCCAATTGACCCTGGCCAAAGTCACGGCCAGCAATGCGGTCGACATCAAAGCCAACAGTCTTGAAGCCCAACAGGCGATTTACGCGGGTACGCAACTGGCTGTGCAGACCGCACAGGATCTGGTCAACCAGCAAAGCCTTGCCGCCCGGGACAGCGTTCGCCTCACCAGTGGTGGCAAACTGGTCAACGCTGGCGTGATCGAAGCCGGGGTGAATGCGGACAACAGCCGTAACAGCAATGGCGATGTCACCCTCAACAGCGGCGCTGTGAGCAACCGTGGCAGTGTCTTGGCCAGCCGCTCGCTGAGTGCCAGTGCCGCCGGTGTGTTCGAGAACCAGAACGGTATCGTCCAGGCCAAAAACGTCGCGCTCAGCGCCACTCGCCTGGTCAACCAAGGTACCGGTGCGCGGATCTACGGCGAAACCAGCCTGGCGTTCAACGTCCCGGCCATCGTCAACCTCAGCGGCTTGATCCGCTTCGCTGACGGCCAGGCGGCGACTCTCTCCGTCGACAATCTGGACAACCGCAAAGGCCGGCTTGAAATCGCCGGCGGCAGTCTGAAAATCAATGCGCGGGCGCTGCACAACGACGACGGCAAAATCATCGCCGGACGTCTGGATATCGATACCCGACAACTCAATAACGCTGGTGGCCTGATTGCTGCCAGCCAGAGCAATACCAAAGTCGTTGCCCACGAACGTCTGGACAATGGTAAAGGCAAGATCCAGGCAAAGACCGACCTCGTCGTTTCGGGCGCCGAGCTGCTCAATCAGGGCGGTACGTTGGCCGCCGATTCGATTCGGATCACCGCCACTCGGCTGGACAACAGCGGCAAGGGTGTCATCAGTGCCGAAAACGGCAATGTTGATCTGACGCTGGATCAGGATCTCGACAACCACGACGGCAAGGTGCAGGCATCGAAGCATTTGAACGTCGCTGCCCAGCGCATCGACAACCGCAATGCCAGCCTGACCGGTAAAACACTGGGGCTGACCAGTCGCGGCAAACTCGACAACACCCAAGGCACGATTTCATCCGATGACAGCGTGCTGGCCAGCGAAGACCTGGACAACACTCAGGGCCTGATTCAGGGCAACACGACCCTGAACCTGACCGCACGCGATCTGGACAACACCAACGGCCAACTGCTCGGCGGTGTTGTCGATGCGACGCTGGACAATCTCACCAGCAATGACAAAGGCGCGATCAGTGCCGAAACCGGCAAGCTCTCGCTGGTCGTCAACAAGCACCTGAACAATGCCTTGGGTCGATTGCAGGCCAGCCAGGGTGACGTGGATGTTCACGCCGGCAGTGTCGACAACCGCAAAGGCGTGGTGGCTGCGCAACAATTGCTGTTGGTCGCTCGCAATGGCCACATCGATAACCGTGGTGGGCGGGTGATCGGCGATCGGCTCGACCTGCAAGCCGCCAGCCTCGATAACGGCGAGGGCGGTCTGTTGGCAGCGGGTGTTGACGGCGCCCGGTTGATTCTCAAGCAAGCCGTCGCCGGTCAATCGCAACTGCTCAATCAAAAGGGCCGGATCCAGAGCGACGCCGACCTGTACATCGAAAGCGACACCGTCGACAACAGTGCCGGTGTCCTGCTCGGTAAAACCATCGAAGTCACCGCGACCCAACTGAACAACAGTGACAAGGGCGGCATCGTCGGCACGGGCGGTGACATTACGCTGAAAATCGCCGGGGTCTTCAAAAACGTCACGGGCGTGGTCGACGCCGCGGAGCAGCGTCTGCGGCTTGAACAACTGGTCGAGCTCGACAATCGTGGCGGCACATTGCGCGGGCAGCGTCTGGACATCACCAGTACGTCCATCGACAACCGTGATGCGGGCCAGATCATTGCAGGTAGCGATGGTCTGAAAATCGTCGGCAGCACCGTGCTGAATCAGCAGGGCGCGATCCTCGCCAATGGCAGCCACGCAGAACTCGCGCTGGGCACCGGCAACCTGCAGAACCAGGGTGGCACGCTGCAGGCCGACACGCTCGACATCACCAGCGCCGACCTCGACAACAGCGCAGTCAACGGCAAGGCCGGTTTGATCTCCAGCCTGCTGGGTGATTTGAAGTTGACGGTGACACGTCTGACCAACCGCGCCGGCAAGCTCTTCGGTAAAGACCAAGTCGTTTTCGATGGGTCCAGCCTGGACAACACAGCCGGTGAAATCAGCGGCAATCGACTGGGCCTCGAAGCGGTCAGTCAGATTCTCAATCAGGGCGGACTGATCGAGTCGGCGACTGACCTGAAACTGGTCGGCGGCCAACTGAACAACAGCGCTGGCGGGCAGATTCGCGCACTGGGCGGCGCCTCCAGCCAGATCAAACTGACCGGCAACCTGAACAACCAGAACGGCGTCATCGAGATCGGCAGCCAGGATCTGGAACTTGCCGGTGCCCAGCTCAACAACCTCAGCGGCAATGTTCGTCACGCCGCTCAAGGGCTGTTCGATCTGGACCTGAGCAACCTGACCGGCTCTCAAGGCAGCCTCACCGGCCTGGGCAAAGGCGTTTGGGATATCGCTTCGGTCAATGGCGTGGGCACCTGGCAACTGAATGGTGGCCTGACCTATACCAGCACGCAGGGGTTGACCCTCAACGCCGGGGATCGTATCGCCAGTGCCTCGTCGCTCAAACTGAATGTCGCAAGCCTGGAAAACGCCGGCGAACTGGCCAGCGACGGTGACCTTACGCTGAGCCTGGGTGGCAACCTGATCAACAGCGGACGGGTGTCCGCCCAACAGAAACTGGTTATCGGCGCCAACGACCTGATTCAGCGCGATGGCCGTCTGGTCAGCGGTGGCGACACCGAGCTGACACTGCGCGGTACCCTCGACAACCTGGGTCGACTGATTGCCAACCAGAACCTCACGGTCTCCGCTGCGCGGATCGACAACAAAGGCACGCTGGGCGCACAAGGCAACCTGCTGTTCAATGCCACCAACGGCATCAGCAACGGCCCTGACACGCTGTTGTTCAGCGGCGGCACGATGGAGTTGCACGGCAACAGCCTGAGCAACTTCTATGGCGATATCTACAGCCGCGGCAAGCTGACCTTCGACGCCGTCGGTGGTGGTCGGGCCTCGTCGTTCAGCAATCTGTCGGGCACCCTCGAAGGCGAAGGTGACATCGACATCAACGCCGTTTCGTTTGAAAACGCCAAGGCCGAATTCGAAATCACCTCGGGGCAGTCGTCCGGCAGCCTGAGCTGGGTCTGCGCTCAGCACTGTGGCGGCGGCGATGGCTGGAAACGCGGTTATATCACCATCAACACCGAGTTCAACGATAAGGTCTTGAAGGACTCGCGTGCGGCGCGATTTGTCGCCGGTAAGAACCTCACCATCCAGGCCAATAACGTTGAAAACCGTTACAGCCTACTGGCGGCGAATGGCGATCTGACCGTAACTGCCGACAATCTGTTGAACCAGGGTGCAGTCTCGCGCTCGGGCCATCGGGTGGTGAAAATCGGTACTCCCGGGCACATCGACAACAGCCTCTGGGACAAGATGGAATTCATCGACATCCCGGCCTTCAACGCGGCGGTCGCCGCTGGCAACTTCGACGAGGAGCGCTTCAACGAACTGGTCAGCCGCTCCAGCGACTCGCGTTTCGCGCAGACCAGTGATGTCACCACTTGGGATGAAAACGGCAACAACGTCTATTCGTCCGTGCTCCAGGCCGGTGGCAAGGTCAAACTGGACGTCGCCAACAGCATCCAGAACGGCACGCTCTACGACAACACCTACGATCAACTGACCGGCAAGCTCTCCAGCGATCAGACGACTTCGGTCGGCGGCATCAACATCAACCTGGGCAAGCACAGCACCGACGCCAGCGCCCAGGCGCCAAAAGACGTCACCCGGATCGAGCGCGTGGATGCCGATGGTGTGAAGCAGATCAGCTTCGTGCCTGTCGACTTCAAAGGCGTGCCGTTTGCCGCTGTGGATCCGACGGCGTCCTCGACATTCCGTCTGCCGAAAGGCCCGTACGGCCTGTTCGTGCAGAGCTCGAATCCGCAGAGCCGTTACCTGATCGAAACCAACCCGGAGCTGACGCAGTCCGCGCCGTTCATGAGTTCCGATTACCTGCTGGGCAAACTCAGTTTCAGCGCCGATGAAGCGGCTCGCCGCCTGGGCGATGGCCGCTACGAGACGCGACTGATCAGCGACGCAGTGATGGCCCAGACCGGTCAGCGCTTCCTCGCCGGTGGCCTGAACAACGATTACGAGCAGTTCCGTTATCTGATGGATAACGCGCTCGCCAGCAAAAATGAGCTGAACCTGTCCGTGGGCGTGAGCCTGACGTCCGAGCAAGTGGCGGCATTGACCCACGACATCGTCTGGATGGAAGAACGCGTTGTCGACGGTCAGAAAGTGCTGGTGCCGGTGCTCTATCTGGCCCAGGCCGAGTCACGCAACGTGCGTGGCGGCAGTCTGATTCAAGGGCGCGACCTGGAACTGATCGCGGGCAATGATCTGGTCAACGTCGGCACGTTGCAGGCGACCAAGGATCTGTCTGTCGACGTAAAGGGCAGCCTCTATCAGGGCGGCCTGGTCGAAGCCAACGAGCGCATCACGCTCATGGCCTCCGACAGCATTCGCAACGCATTGGCCGGCGAGATTCGCGGTACCCAGGTCAGCCTCACCAGCCTCAAGGGCGACATCGTCAACGATCGCACCGCCGTCGCCGTACGTGACGGTAATGGCATGCGCACCCTGGTGGACGACGGTGGCAACATCAGCGCACGCGACACGCTGACGATCAAGTCGGGCAACGACCTCGTCAACTCGTCATCCATCAGCAGCGGCGGCGACGCCACCCTGAGCGCCACTCGCGACATCAACCTGTTGGCGACGCGCAACGAAAGTGAACTGCACGAGTCGTTCGATGGCGGCCATCGCTCGGTCATCACCACCACCGTGGAAAACCTCGGCTCCAGCGTGAAAAGCGGCGGCAACCTGAAGCTCGACGCCGGCCGTGACCTCAATGTCATCGCCAGCACCGCCGAGGCCAAGGGCAACCTGATCGCCGACGCCAAACGCGACATCTACCTGTCCTCGGCGGGTGACGAACACAACGTCGAAACCCACAGCAAGGACGGCAAGAAACGCGTTCACGAAGAAGACAACCACACCGTCCAGAAGGCTGCCGAGTTCATTGCCGGTGGCGATGTCAAAACCAGCTCCGGTCGCGACACGACGCTGGTGGCGAGCAAGATCAGCGCGGGCAATGAAGCCTATATCTACGCCGGCAACGACCTGAATCTGCTGGCCGCGCAGAACAAGGATTACACGCTCTATGACATGAAGGAGAAGGGCGGCTTCGGCAACCTGAAACTGCAGCGCGACGAAGTCACCCAGATCACCCACGTCGGCACCGAGATCAAGACCGGCGGCAATCTCTCGCTGGTCAGCAAGGGCGACCAGACCTATCAGGTGGCGAAGCTCGACAGCGGCAAGGACATCATCCTGGACAGTGGCGGCTCCATCACCTTTGAAGGGGTGAAGGATCTGCATGACGAGAGCCATACCAAAACCAACAACAACGCCGCGTGGGTATCGGCCAAGGGCCGCGGTAACACCGACGAAACCCTGCGCCAGACTCAGATGATTGCCAAAGGCAACATCGTGTTGAAGGCGGTTGATGGGCTGAAGATTGATATCAAGGATGTGAACCAGGAGTCGGTAAGCCAGACCATCGACACCATGGTCAAGGCCGATCCACAGTTGGCGTGGTTGAAGGATGCTGAAGCGCGGGGGGATGTCGACTGGCGGCTTGTGAAGGAGGTTCACGAGTCGTTCAAATACAGCAACTCGGGTCTTGGTCCGGCCTCGCAGATGATCATCGCAATCATCATGGCAGCCTTTGTCGGCCCCGCTGCGTTCACCGCACTGAGTGCGAGTATGGGGACAGCCTGGGCTGCTGGCCTTGCCGCAGTCGCGGCGGGAGCAGCCACGAATGCAACAACCAGCTTCATCAACAATGGCGGAAATCTCGGGGCTGTTTTTGCGGACGTCACTTCACCCGATGCATTGAAGGGCTACGTCATTTCCGGCGTGACAGCCGGATTGATGTCTGAGTATCTGACGAAGTTGACGGGTTTGAAATACGAACCTAACACCGGAAAGTTGCTTGGGCCGTCATTGGCGACATGGGAAGGCGTCGGCAGATTCGCGGGAAGCCAGATAATTCAAGGCGGTACCTCCGCGCTGATCACCAAGGCAGTGGGAGGCGATGCAAGCGTCGCTGACGTGTTGAAAACCGCCCTTTTCAATACGGTAGCGGCGTTCAGTTTCAACCTGGTAGGGGATCTTACCCAAGGCGTTGTTGGTGATGGTTCCGCCAGCAAAGTCATCATTCACGCGGCAGTGGGCGGGTTATTGTCCGAAATGACTGGCGGGGATTTCGCGACAGGCGCATTGGCGGCTGGTGCGAACGAAGCGCTTGTTGTTGAGATGAACAAGTGGTTCAAGGGTAATCCTGAATTATTGCTGATGGGGTCGCAGATTGTTGGGGTGTTGTCGGCTACTGCGCTGGGCAATACGGACCAAGAGTCATTGGAGGTCGCGTCTTGGATTACGAACAACGCGACTCAGTACAACTTCCTGAATCACCAGCAGGTCGACGACCTCGTCAAGGACCTCAAGGGGTGTAGGACCGCTCAAGATCCAGCTGCCTGCCGACAAAAGGTGAAAGATGAATATGCCAAATTAAGCGCAAAAACCAGCGGTAATGAATTGTTCAAGTGCGAGGGATTCGCCGAGTGCAATGGCCAAACGACCGCTGCTGAAGGTGGGACGCTGGCGCTGGAGGACTATGACGCTAACGGAGCTTTAAATGCCGAAGAGCGTGGGATCGTCCAGGATTTCCAGGATTCAAACCACACAGACGAACTGAATTCTGCCCACAAAACGATGTTGGGTGATCATGCGGAAATTGCTGGGACGGTGCTCACAGCAGGTTTGGGTACTGCAGCAAATGCCGTTGGTCGGACCGAGACAGCCTTAGTAGGTGAGGCTGCGGGAACCAGTGTTGTTAGTCGGACCGAGACCACCTTGGTAGGTGAGACTGCAGGTACTGGCGTTATAGGCCGGACTGAGACTCACCTGCCAGGTGTAGTTGCCGATACAAAAACTGTTGCCACGCCTGGGGTGACATCGTCAGGAGGAGCAGCAGGTACTGGCACTATAGGGCGACCGAATACAACGTTCCAAAGTGATGCCGCAGACTCAGGCAATCAGTTCTTTGCCCCGATAACAAAGCTTCTCGATGACGCTCGAAGTCAGCTGGATATTTTTATTGGGTCATTCACTGGTAAGTTTAAGCCCGCGACAGCCATTGGGGCTGTAGATCCTTGGACAGGGAAAGTTGTGGCTTCTTCGAATGGTCCGGTACCGGATATAATCGCACCAGAACTCAAGGCATATGCAGAGCGTTTGGGTGGTTTGGGTGTGAAAACAGCTTGCGGAAATACGTTGGGACGTTGCGCAGAGTTCAGAGCAGCAAACGAGTTGCTTCTGAATAATCCGCATCTAAAGCTTAAGGATATAAAGTTTACATCCGCAATCAGGCCTAGAACCGGTGAGGTAATTCCTCGTTGTCAAAACTGCATCAACATGTTCGGAGAAGAATGATGGAGATGGATCAGGAATTTTTGGAGCTCCATGATCTGGACTGGTTTGCGTCGAGCCTGGACGGAACGGTATTGCATTTCGCGACAGGTGGGCGCGGTTTTGTTCCGGATTTTGTAAGGCAATCAATTTCAGCCTACGAAGAAATATATGATTATATTTTTTCAATATCTGCTGGTTGTGGTGTTGAAATTGTTGAGAAAAATCTACCAGGGTTTAATAGCGATATAGAGCGCCAACGTTATTTGAAGTCTTTTTCTGAAATGGCCGGTAGAGGGGTCTTTAGCTATGATGTTTTTAATGATGGAGGATATAAGCTGATCGCTAAGCCGGTCGTTCCTTTAAAGTTGTCGGATCTTCCAGATCAAGTGAGGCATTGTATTTTTCAATCCTCGATGCATGCTCTTAGCATGGTTTTACCGTTGGATATTGAGCTCAAACGGGAAAAGCAAGAAGACTAGTCATTAGCCAAAGGAAAAGTGGACAGGTTTATTCGATTAATAAATCTGTCCACTTTTTTGCGGTTTCATGCTTTTAGCATTTGATGGGAATGCATATGTCACTCTCGGAAACTGCAAAATTTTTAATGGGAATTTTGGAGAAGTAAAAAGAAGTAAAAAGGGACAGATTTATTTGATTTAATAAATTCATCCCCTTTTTTGTAATGTTAAACCCGTCGATAAATAGGTGATTGGGATGGACCCAAAAGTATACGAGTTGCTTAACGGTATTCCGGAGGAGGCAGATTATGCGGTGAGTGCAGGGGATCTTGATCCAGAAGACATACCACTAAACCGAATTGAAGCTGTGAAGGAATTGCTTCTAGATACAGTCGGTGATGACGAGCGATTTTTTGCAGCGAAACTACTGACCAGTTGGGGAATTCATGAAGGTCTGGTTGCTCTTGAAAGAAGTATGGAGAGCCCGGAGAGTTTGGAAGGTACATACAGTCATCGGCTGCGTGGATATGACGATACGTATTGCCAGATACTAATGGCTGTGACTAGATATTTTGCCAATGTGGCTGATAGGGGAGATACAGACTTGGCGCGAGCGCAGGTTTTTTCTCCCTTGACGAAAATTATTGAATTGTCGAATAGCAAACCCTTTGAGATAGGGAAAATTTTTGATTTTGTCGTTAATGAAAAATATCTTGAATATTTGCATTATATAAGGAATCACCTTTCCTTGATAATCGATCATCCAGATATTCATCGCTGGAAAATCTATGATGCTATTGAGTGCTTGTTGAAGCTGGATTCGAAGTTTGTTATGTCTCTCCTGAAAGAAAAAAATAAGACGGTTGAAGATTTCAGACCGTCAGTGGCACGTTGAATGAAGATCGGCAGTCGACGCGGTCTAAGTTAAAGGGGGGCAAGGAATACACTGATCAATGCTTTTATGCATTACGGAATGCATCTGCAATTGTAAAGCAGAAGGTTTAATAATGGATCCGAGAATCTATGAATTGCTCAATGGTATTCCAGAAAATGCAGACTATGCCGCAGAAGCAGGAGATCTGGATGTTGAGGATATTCCACAGGATAGACTCGACTCTGTGAAAGAGCTACTTCGTGAATCGAATGATGAATTAGTACGATTTTATGCTGCAAAGCTGTTAACGAGCTGGGGCGCTCGTGAAGGCCTGGTTGCCTTAGAAGAATTTATGAGTAAACCTGAAGTTTTTGAACGGCTATATGTTCACCGGTTACATGGTTATGATGATACCTATCGCCATATATTAATGGCGGTGACAATGTACTTTGCAAATGTCGCTGATAAAGAAGGGAAAGAAGTCGCAAGGGTACAGGTTTGCGATCTTCTTTTGAAGATTGTTGCGTTGGCCGGAGTGAGGCCTTTCGAGATTTCCGAAATGCTTCGCTTTGTTAGGCGTGAAAACTATATAGAATACTTGGCGCCACTAAAGCAGTATCTTTTGTCGATAATTGATCATCCAGAGGTGCATCGTTGGAAAATTTATGATGCTCTGGAGTTTTTTATGACTTTCGATTCGGAGTTTGTCGTGTCTTTATTGAAAAGTAAAAATATGTCTATTGATGATTTTAGCCCCCCCCCCCCCCCCTGAGTCAAAGCTGATGGCGGTCTAGCTTGGGAGGGGGGATTCTATTTAATAAATATGCTCCCCTTGTTTTGAAAACCTTTTGTTTCATGCTTTTAGCATTTGATGGGAATGCATATGTCACCCTCGGAAACTGCAAAATTTTTAATGGAAATTTTGGAGGGAAAACTGCCAAGCACGGTATTAAATAGGGTGCTAGAGGCTGATCCCGGTATGGATAAGTATGAATTAGCTAATGTTTTCCTGACGAGATTTGATCGCTTGGACAGTAAGGTTCTGCCTGCGATATGGCATTGGAAAAGCGTCAGATCAATTAGAGGAATGTCTGACGAACAATTTGATGTGACCGTGCTTGCTCTGATGAGGTCCGCGGGTTATAGGGTTTGAAAGGAAAGATGAAAAGGGGCGGTTCTTTTCTTCATCATTATTGGGAACGAGACCCCAGGCACGATCCTGCTAATGGAGCGGTTGATGTGTAAACCCCCAAATTCCGTAGTTGCAGCGCTTTCCAAATATCGCCACGGTGTAGGTGTTGCCTTGTTGGCGGCGGCACTCATAAATGGTTATTTTCAGTTCAATGGCAGTTGGGGACGTTTTTTCACTGTGCTCGCGGTTCAGCTGTGGTTTGCGCAGGGGGTCTATTGCTACTTCTGCGGTGCGAGCATTTCCATTGCCCCGGGTGGGTTGGGAAGAGATGCAGATCCCGAATGGCGTGCGGCTTTGGCGGCCTTTGCCTTCTTTCTATACGCCGTATTTTTCTTTCTGGATTACCAGTATTAGCGACTGATCCGATAGAGCCATCGTTGCCTCCCTCCCAGAGCTGAAACCCCAAATGAAAACGCCCCGAGCTGTTCGGGGCGTTTTTGTATGCCGGGCGGCAGGTTTATCTGAACGCCGGCACCACATGCTTGATAAACAACTCCAGCGACTTCTTCTTCTGCGCATGCGGCAAGCTGTTGTCACACCAGAAGCTGAACTCATCCACCCCCAGTTCCTGGTAGTACTTGATCCGCGGAATGATCTCTTCGGGTGTGCCGATCATCGCGGTCTTGTGCAGGCTCTCCAGCTCAAACTCCGGCCGCCCGGCAAACTTCTCTTCCGGGCTCGGGGCGAGGAAGCCGTTCACCGGCACTTCTTTGTTGCCGAACCACGCATCGAACGTGCGATAGAAACGTGAGATGGCTTTCGCGCCTACCTTCCAGCCTTCCGGGTCATCCGCTGAATGCACGTGGGTATGACGCAGCACCATCAATTGTGGACGCGGCACATCCGGGTTGTTGTCCAGCGCAGTCTGGAACTTGTTCTTCAGGTCGAGGACTTCTTCGTCGCCCTTCATCAGCGGCGTGACCATCACGTTGCAACCGTTGGCAACGGCGAAGTTGTGCGAGTCCGGGTCGCGGGCGGCGATCCACATTGGCGGGTTGGGCTTCTGGATCGGTTTCGGCACGCTGGTGGAGGTGGGGAATTTCCAGATCTCGCCGTTGTGGGCATAGTCGCCTTGCCACAGGGCGCGGACCACCGGGACCATTTCCCGTAGCGCCTGACCGCCGGATGAGGCGGGCATGCCGCCGGCCATGCGGTCGAATTCCACCTGATAGGCGCCACGCGCCAGGCCGACTTCCATCCGGCCATTGCTGATCACGTCGAGCAGGGCGCATTCACCGGCGACCCGTAGCGGATGCCAGAACGGCGCGATGATGGTGCCGGCGCCCAGATGAATGGTGGTGGTTTTGGCCGCGAGGTAGGCCAGCAGCGGCATCGGGCTCGGCGAGATGGTGTATTCCATCGCGTGGTGTTCGCCGATCCACACGGTGCTGAAACCACCGGCCTCGGCCATCAACGTCAGTTCGGTCAGGTCTTCGAACAGTTGACGGTGGCTGACGCTTTCGTCCCAGCGTTCCATGTGTACGAACAGGGAAAATTTCATGACGCTACCTCGAATCTCTTGTGGTCGGCCGGTCGCTTGCCGGCCTGTTTAAGTGCAATCGTGCGGATCAGGCGAAGGCGGGCAGGGCGCCCATCTTGCCGTGGCAGTACACCAGCGGGCCGGCGTCCTGCTGAGGGACGATGAGGTTTTTCACCGCGCCGACCATGATCGCGTGGTCGCCGCCTTCGTATTCGCGCCACAGCTCACATTCGATGATAGCTGTCGCGTTGGCCAGGATCGGGTTGCCCAGTTCGCTTAGCGTCCACTCGATGCCTTGCGCCTTGTCCTTGCCTTTGCGGGCGAAGGCGTAGGCTTCGCTTTGCTGACCGCCGGACAGGACGTGAATGGCAAAGCGTTTGTTCTTGATCAGGACAGGGTAGGAATCGGAACTGTAGTTGGGGCAGAACAGCACCAGGGCCGGATCCATCGACAGCGAACTGAATGCGCTGGCGGTCAGGCCGACGATCTGGCCGTCGTCATCCAGCGTGGTGATGACGGTAACGCCGGACGGGAACGAGCCCATGACTTGTTTGTAGACGGCAGCATCGATCATTGGTCAATCCTCGAGTGCGGTGAAGCGTGTTTTTATGTGTTTATGGGTCTGATGGTATACCGTAATACATCGATTGCAAGCGCTTTTTTGGTGAAACGATAAACGTGGTTCACTCGTCGGAAACTCAGCATTTACGGGGCTTTGCTCTAGCCGTGAACGCTGGCTATCAGGGAGGATGCCGGATCAGACACCGTCGCAAACAGCGGATCAGTCTTGTGAAAAAGTTGGAATACCATAATATGGTCTCCATCTGAGGGGCGGCCATGAAGCGCCCCCGGTTTGGCTTCATACAACGATAAGAACAGACCCAATCGAGTTCATTTTTATGTCCCAGATGTCCCGGCAAGATCCGTTGATCGAGAATCACACGGTCGACTACGTCCCACTCGCGGAACGCCACGGGAAGGCCCGCGACCTGTTCACGCTTTGGTTCAGCACCAACATTGCGCCACTGCCCATCGTCACCGGCGCCATGGTGGTTCAGGTGTTTCATCTCGACCTGTTATGGGGGTTGCTGGCGATTGCGCTGGGGCACATGATCGGCGGGGTGGTGATCGCCCTGGCGTCGGCGCAAGGCCCGCGCATGGGCATTCCGCAAATGGTGCAGAGTCGTGGACAGTTCGGGCGTTACGGCGCGCTGTTGATCGTGTTCTTCGCCGCGATCATCTATATCGGGTTCTTCATTTCCAACATCGTGCTGGCCGGCAAATCCATCGTCGGCATTGCCCCGTCGGTGCCGGCGCCGTTGAGCATCCTGATCGGCGCCCTCAGCGCCACGGCCATCGGCGTGATCGGCTACAACTTCATCCACACCCTCAATCGCATCGGCACCTGGGTGATGGGTAGCGCGTTGCTGGCCGGGTTCATCTACATCTTTGCCCATGAGTTGCCGGCGGACTTCTTTACCCGTGGCAGCTTCAACCTCTCCGGGTGGCTGGCGACAGTGTCGCTGGGGATCATCTGGCAGATCAGCTTTTCGCCGTATGTGTCTGACTATTCCCGTTATCTGCCGGCGGACATCGGTATCGGCAAGCCATTTATCGCGACTTATCTGGGCGCCACGCTGGGCACGATTCTGTCGTTCACGTTCGGCGCGGTGGCGGTACTGGCAACGCCGGAAGGCACCGAGGCGATGGCGGCGGTCAAGCAGTCCACCGGTTGGCTCGGGCCGATTCTGATGGTGCTGTTCCTGCTCAATATCATCAGCCACAACGCGCTGAATCTGTATGGCGCGGTGCTGTCGATCATCACCTCGATCCAGACCTTCGCCAGCCAGTGGACGCCAAGCATCAAGTTGCGGGTGATCTTGTCGAGCGTGGTGTTGGCGGGTTGCTGCGTGGTGGCGCTGGGGGCGTCGGCGGATTTCATTTCCGAGTTCATCGGATTGATTCTGGCGTTGCTGCTGGTGCTGGTGCCGTGGGCGTCGATCAACCTGATCGACTTCTATCTGATCAAGCGTGGCAGCTACGACATCGCCTCGATCTTCCGCGCCGACGGCGGGATTTATGGGCGCTTCAACTTGCACGCGATCATCGCCTATTTCATCGGCATCATCGTGCAGCTGCCGTTCGCCAACACATCGTTGTATGTCGGGCCGTATGCCAATCTGGTGGAAGGTGCGGATCTGTCGTGGCTGGTCGGCCTGATCGTCACATGCCCGTTGTATTACTGCTTGGCGACCCGTGGGCAGGCGCAGCAGAGCAGGGCGACGCGGTTGGGTTTTACCGACTGACCGTTCGCTGGCTGTCCAAACAATGCCCGGCACATCGTCGGGCATTGTTGTTTCCGCATCCCGGCGGTCACGCAAATTGGCCGTTTCGATCCCCTTTTGGCCAACCGGCTACTGTGCTGCGTCTACGCTGTCAGCAAGAATCGAAGCCACAACAAGACGCTGCATCTTACTTGCCCTTGGCTGACCTGACAGCCGCTGCCGTGTACAGAACATAAAAACCATCGACTCACGCTGCATTCGGGGAAACACAACATGGTCACGATGAAACGCATTCTGGGCGCTACTGTTTTCGGGCTGACGCTGCTGGCCAGCGCCGTACAGGCCGAACAGCGCGAACTGCGGGTGTACAACTGGGCGGATTACATCCTGCCGTCGGTGCCCAAGGACTTCGCCGCCAAAAGCAACATCAAAGTGACCTGGGACACCTTCGACACCAACGAATCCCTCGAAGCCAAACTGCTGACCGGCAACTCCGGCTATGACCTGGTGGTGCCGTCGAACCAGTTTCTCGATACTCAGATCAAGGCTGGCGTGTTCCAGAAACTCGATAAGTCCAAACTGCCTAACTGGAGTCACCAGGACCCGGCGCTGCTCAAGTTGCTCGACGCCAACGACCCGGGCAACCAGTACGGCGTGCCTTATATGGTCGGCACGGTGCTGATCGGCTTCAACCCGGCCAAGGTCAAGGCTGCCCTCGGCGAGAACGCGCCGGTGGACAGCTGGGATCTGGTGTTCAAACCGGAGAACATGGAAAAGCTGAAATCCTGCGGCGTGGCAATGCTCGATTCGCCGTCGGAAATCCTGCCGCTGGCTCTGCACTACCTGGGCCTCGATCCGAACAGCCAGAACCCGGCCGACTATGAGAAAGCCAAGGACCTGATGCTCAAGGTTCGCCCTTACGTCACCTACTTCAACTCGGCCAAGTACATGACCGACATCGCCAACGGCGACATCTGCGTGGCCATCGGTTATTCCGGCAGCTTCTACCAGTTCGGCAACCGCGCCAAAGAGGCAGGCAACGGCGTGGTGGTCGACTGGCGCTTGCCGAAGGAAGGTGCGCCGATCTGGTTCGATACTTTCGCGATTCCGAAGAGCGCGAAGAACGTTGAGGAGGCCCACGAGTTCCTCAACACCTTGCTCGATCCGACAGTCATCGCGTCGATCAGCGACTTCCTCGGCTACCCGAATGCCAACAAGGATTCGCTGCCGCTGATCAACAAGGACATCACCGGCAACCCGAACCTGACGCCGACCAGCGAAGCACTGAAGAAGCTTTACGTGGTGCAACCGTTGCCGCAGAAGCTGGAGCGGGTGCGGACGCGGGTGTGGACCAGCATCAAGTCGGATAAATAAGTTCAAGGCGAGGGAGCGAACCGCGTTTGCTCCCTCGGCCGTTATTTCGCCTGGTTCTCTTCAGGCGATTTGTCTTTCGTCAGGATCAGACTCAACAACACCGACGCCAGAATCAGCCCCCCGACAATCGCCAGCGACCACTCCACCGGCGTGTGAAACCACGGCATCACCGTCATTTTGCCGCCGATGAACACCAGCACCAGCGCCAGACCGTACTTGAGCAAATGAAAGCGGTCGGCCATGTCTGCCAGCAAAAAGTACAGCGCCCGCAGGCCCATGATCGCGAAGATGTTCGAGGTGAAGATGATGAACGGGTCGGTGGTCACCGCGAAGATCGCCGGGATGCTGTCGACCGCGAACATCAAGTCACTGGCCTCGATCAGCACCAGCACCAGAAACATCGGCGTGGCCCAGCGCACACCGTTCTGCCGCACAAAAAAGCGCTCGCCATGGAAGCTATGGGTGATGCGTAAATGTCCACGGGCCCAGCGCACAATCGGATTTCTTTCGAGATCTGGCTGCTGATCGGCGAACATCAACATCTTGATCCCGGTAATGATCAGGAATACACCGAACACGTACAGCAGCCAGGTGAACTGCGACACCAGCCATACGCCGGCGAAGATCATCGCCGCGCGCATCACAATCGCTCCCAGTACGCCGTACAGCAGCACCCGGCGCTGCAGTTCCGACGGCACGGCGAAATAGCTGAAGATCATCACGAAAATGAACATGTTGTCGATCGACAGCGACTGTTCGATCAGGTAGCCGGTGAGGAATTCCAGGGTCTTGACCTTGGCGATTTCCGGCCCGAATTCGCCGTTCAGATACCACCAGAGCAATCCGGCGAAAGCCATCGCCAGCATGCACCAGGCAATCACCCAGCCGGATGCCTCGCGCACCGAGACTCGATGCGCCTTGCGCCCACCGAGTACGAACAGATCGATCGCCAGCATGGCGAAGACAAAAACGATGAAGGCGACCCACATCCAGGGTTCGCCGATGTTGATGGGGTGCATGCCGTTCTCCCTGTCGTTATGTTTTTCGGGTAGACGGGGCCATGCTAGTAGGAGCCTTCCGACAAAGAAAAATCGTTTATTTCGTGGGTATTGTTCGTGAATAACGAAGTGTTGGATGTTTTGCGGGTTTTCTTCCGGCGCGCGGGATCGACTGTTCAGCAGTCCGCGACCGGCGTCCTTGCATGACTTTCGCGAGTTCGGCGTAGAAGGGTGGCGCGCCGTTTACACATCTCGGCCACTATGACCGGCTGCTGGATTTCAGTACGGCGGTGACGGGGCGTTTGTTCTTTGTGCGTTCGGCGGATTTGCTGGAGGGATTGGCGGAGTGGGAGCGAAAAAAGGTATTGATGTAAATCAGCGCGAGGTCACTCTCTCGATAATTCCTGAATCAAATTTAACTAAAAGCCCGCTGCATATTTAATGAATGAGTAAAGCAGCTTCCGAGATGCTTTATAAATATTGATAAAGCATCTCTCGAACGATTTTTCGATTATGGAGTTTCTGGCAAGTAAAGTTTTCCGTCTGTAATGGTGAATTTTACATCATTGATAACGATGTAGAATTCAAATTCCGCCGCAATGGTTTTGTTTGCGAGGTCGCGGAGGATTGTGATGGAGCCTTCACGTGAAATATGGGCTGTGAAGTCTCCAGAAACTACAATATATATTTTATCAGTATCATTGGAGACAGGGTGGGTGCCATTCGCAGTATCTTCGGGAAAAACGACCCCGATCTGGTTCTTGTTTCCATCAGGTAACACAATCCATCCCAATACGCTGATTTTGCCGGGAACCAGGGATTTATAGAGGAATCGGGTAGCGTCGAATGTCTCTCCTATGTCTGGATGAGCAGGTGTAAAACCTGCCTTGAAGTATAAAACCTTTGACGTGAATTCTTGCCCGGAAGATGTCTTTCCGAGGATTTTGTCGAGTTCAGGAGTGGCTATTAATTGGGTGTTGTCCATGAGGTTTTCAACCATTCGTCGAGTTGGAATTTAATATAATGGGCGTGCAAAATGCTTACCCGTTAAAGCTCGACGTTAGTGTTTTGTTTTATATGGCGCAACTGTCAGATTTGACAGTTGCGCTTTTTGTAGAGATGTGTGTTTTTCGTTGGTGAGTGTTCTTGGGTTAAGTACCTTGCGGCATTATTCAAGCTCAGAGGCGTCAGCGACCAATAGATATTTTACTGTTCAATGTGTAATGCCGGCGTACGAGGCGGGACTCGACGCTTTGATCCGGTCGCTTCAAACGCCGCCGCCAGCCGCAACAGCGCCGAGTCGTCATAAGCACGCCCGGCAAACGTCAGCCCGACCGGCATGCCGATATCCGCCATCACACCCATCGGCACGGTGACGGTCGGCACGCCGAGGTGGCGGATCGCGAGGTTGCCATTGGCGACCCAGATGCCGTTGCTCCAGGCGATGTCCGCCGAGGCCGGGTTGACGTCGGCGTCGGCCGGGCCCACGTCGGCATTGGTCGGGAACAGCACGGCATCCAGGCCGAGGCGATCCATCCAGTCTTCGAGGTCGAGCTTGCGGGTTTTCTCCAGGCCGCGCAGGCCGTCCGGCAGGGTCGGGATCTGATCCCACGGCGTGATGCCACGCTGGGCCATGCGCACGTATTCGTCCATGCCGGCAGCGAGGTCGCCTTCACGGTTGGGCAGGGTGCCCGGGTCGTGCGGGAAGATCTTCGGCCCGTCGACGTCTGCCAGACGGTTGAGTTTCGGATCACCGTTGGCACGCAGGAAATCATCGAACGCCCAGGCCGACAGGTCCCACAGTTCATGGTGCATGAACTCTTTGGAGACGATGCCGCGATTGAACACGGTCGGCGCGCCCGGACGATCACCTTCGCAGTTGGAGACCAGCGGAAAATCCACTTCGATCACTTCGGCACCGGCCGCTTCCAGGGCCTGGCGTGCCTGTTTCCACAGATCGATCACCGAGGCGCGGGTGTTGATACGTTGCCCGGTCGGGCCGCCGATGCCCGGCTCGTCGCTGGTGCCGGCCTCAGGGTCGGCGTTGATGTACATGCGCGGTACGCCCAGGCGTTTGCCGGCCAGGGCATCACTTTTCACCGCCAGATCGAGATAGGAAGCCGGGCGCACCGAGGCGACGCTCGGGATCGGCACCCAGGGTTGCAGGCGCCACAGGTCGCCACGGGGATCGGTGTCTTCGGCGACCACCACGTCGAGGACTTCCAGCAGGTCGGCCATGGTACGGGCGTAGGGCACCACCACGTCCATGGTCGGCGTCAGCGGCCAGTTGCCGCGTACCGAGATCACGCCGCGCGACGGCGTGTAGGCGCACAGGCCGTTGTTCGACGCCGGGCCGCGACCGCTCGACCAGGTTTCTTCCGCCAGACCGAAGGCCGAGAAACTGGCAGCGGTGGCAGTGCCGGCACCGTTGGACGAGCCGGAAGCAAACGGTGCAGTCAGATAATCAGCGTTATACGGGCTTTCAGCCCGGCCATAGACGCCGCGCTGCATTCCGCCATTGGCCATCGGCGGCATGTTGGTCTTGCCCAGGCAGATAGCGCCGCCCGCACGCAGGCGCTCGATGGTGAACGCATCGCGCTGGGCCACCAGATCGGCGAACGCCGGGCTGCCGGACGCGGCGGTCAGGCCTTTGACCAGATAGCTGTCCTTGGCGGTGTAGGGGATGCCGTCCAGCGGGCCAAGAGTTTCGCCTTTGGCACGGCGGGCATCGGAGGCCTGCGCTTCTTTCAGCGCGTCGGGGTTGCGCACGATCACTGCGTTCAGGGCAGTGGCGGTGTCCGGCCCGTCAAAGGCGTCGATGCGCGCCAGATAGGCCTGCACCAGTTCAACCGCCGTGGTCTGGCCGGATTCGAGCGCCGCGCGCAATTGGGCAATGGAAACTTCAGTGACTTCGATCATGCTGTTACCGCCGACAGGTTCGCTAAAGGGTGGTTGTTCATTGTTATCGTCGAAAGATGTCAAAGATTCTTGATGGACGAAACTCTACCCTGAAATGGACCCATTGGCATGCACAAAGTCGATAAATATCGGTTAATTTCATCGGAAAAACTCTCCAGGCGTCTCGCCGAACTGTTGGCGAAACGCCGCGATAAAGGCCGACGTCGAGTCATAACCACAGGCCAAAGCCACGTCGGTGACGCGTTCGCCGCGTTCCAGCGGCGTCAGCGCACCCAGCAGACGCAGGCGCTGACGCCAGGTGCGGAAGGTCAAACCGGTGTCGCGCAGGAACAGCCGAGTCAGCGTTTTCTCGGTTACGCCGAATTTTTCGCTCCAGTGCGCCAGGGTGGTCTGCTGTTCCGGATGTTGCTCCAGACTCTGGTAGATCTGGCGCAAGCGACTGTCCTGCGGCAGTGGCAGCATCAGATCGATGGGCTGTGCATCGGCCAGTTGATCGAGGATCACCTGAGCCAGACGCCCGTGCGGGCCGCTCTGGTCATATTCGACAGGAATCTGACTGAAGGCCCGAATCAGCTCACGCAAAAGATCACTGACGCCGAGCACATGACAACGCTCCGGCGCCCAGTTGGCGACGCTGCAATCGATATACAGGCTGCGCATTTCGGTGTGCGGCGAACTGAATACCCGATGCGGCACCCCCGCCGGAATCCACACCGCCCGCTCGGGCGGCGCAACGAAGCGACCGACGGCGGTCTGCACTTCGAGCACACCCTGGATCGCGTAGGACAACTGCACCCACGGATGACTGTGACGGCGGGTCAGCGCGCGATTGGGCAGCGATTCGGTGCGCCCGTAGAGCGGGCGCGGCAGGCTTGGAAGCCCGGGAATGCTGCGTCTGACGCTTTTGTCATGTCCTTTTGGCGGCATCTGTGGGTTCTTCGGCGTTAGTCGGTAATTTCCAGTCACGTTAGAGTCGCTGCCACGTACTGGCAACCCCCGGATGAGCAAACCATGACGCGCCCACGATTTTTGCCCGACAACTTCACCCTGACCCTGATCGGCGTGGTGCTGCTGGCCAGCTTCCTGCCCGCCAGCGGCCAGGTCGCGACCGGTTTCGGCTGGCTGACCAACATCGCCATCGCGCTGCTGTTTTTCCTGCACGGCGCCAAGCTGTCGCGGGAATCGATCATCGCCGGCGCCGGCCACTGGCGCCTGCATTTGCTGGTGTTCGGCCTGACCTTTGTCCTGTTCCCGCTACTGGGACTGGCGCTCAAGCCGCTGCTGTCGCCATTGATCGGCGATCAGCTGTACATGGGCATGCTTTACCTGTGTGCGCTGCCGGCCACGGTGCAATCGGCAATTGCCTTCACGTCGCTGGCGCGGGGCAATATTCCGGCGGCGATCTGCAGCGCGGCGGCGTCCAGTCTGTTCGGGATTTTCCTGACACCGCTGCTGGTGACGCTGCTGCTGAACGTTCACGGTGACGGCGGTTCGACCCTCGACGCCATCGTGAAAATCAGCGTGCAATTGCTGCTGCCGTTCATTGCCGGCCAGATCGCCCGCCGCTGGATCGGCGCCTGGGTCGGTCGCAACAAGAACTGGCTGAGATTCGTCGATCAGGGCTCGATTCTGCTGGTGGTTTACGGCGCGTTCAGCGAAGCCGTGAATGAGGGCATCTGGCACCAGATTCCGGTGAGCGACCTGCTGGGGCTGGTGGTGGTCTGCTGCATTCTGCTGACGCTGGTGCTGTTGGCGTCCACGCTGCTGGGCAGGGCGTTCGGTTTCAGTCAGGAGGATCGCATCACCATCCTGTTCTGCGGCTCGAAGAAAAGCCTGGCCACCGGTGTGCCGATGGCGCAGGTATTGTTCGCTGGGAGCACCATCGGCGTGCTGATTCTGCCGCTGATGCTGTTCCATCAGATTCAATTGATGGTTTGTGCGGTGCTGGCGCAACGCTATGCGAAACGCCAGGAATCGGTGCCTGAACTGATGGCGCAGGTTGATCCTTGATCTCGGCTTCCAGCGTTACCCCGCACCGGAATACTTGACTGCCGCCGCAGCGCGCGACGGCACGTTGAGCACCCGCAACAACGACGACACATGAATCCGCACCGTGAACGGCGATATATCCAGTTCGCGGGCGATTTCCTTGTTGGTCTTGCCCTGGGCGATCAGCCGCAGCACCTCTTGCTGACGCGGGGTGAGGGCGGTGCCGGTGTCCAGCGGCAGCAGGCCGGACGGGGCGAATTTCACCAGTACCTCACCTTCACGAATCGCGCGGATCGCCTGACCGATCTCGTCGGGGGCGATGTTCTTGCCGATAAAACCATCGATGCCGGCGGCCATGACCTCGCCGATCAGCGCTTCGTCATCGACCATCGACACCACGATCAGCGTGGTTCGCGGCAAACGCCGGCGCAGTTCTGCGAGCTGGCTGACACAGGTCAGGCCGGGAAAGCGCAGGTCGAGGATCAAGGTGTCGGGCTCGTCGCCGGACGGCAGCAGGGCGAGCACGCTGTCGAGGTCGCCGGCTTCTTCGATCAGGGCGTCGGGCAGCAAACGCTGGACGGTGCGCAGCAGCGCTTCGCGAAACAGCGGGTGATCGTCGGCTATGATGATTCGGCATGCCATGGCGTAACCCTCCCTGGGTCAGTATTGCTCACGGCATGCACCTTAGCACCGGGCGAAGGCATTGCCTGTTGATTCGTGCGTTATGACGACTGCCGCACAAGGACGTTCCCCCATGAAGTTCGAAAAGAACACCGAGCTCGATCAGGCCAATCTGCGCATCATCATCGCCAGTATTGCGTTGGTTTACATGGCCGTGCTCGGTTTCCTGCCGGGCCAGCGCTTCGATACTTATCTGCCGGTGGTCACCTACATTGCCCTGTTTCTGCTGGCCTCTGTCGTGCTACGTCAGGCCATCGTGCGCTGGCCGGGGCATTATCCGGCGCGGCGGATTTTCGGCATGCTCCACGATTACACCGGCACCAGTTTCGGGCTGGTGGTCGGCGGTGAAGCGGCGTTGCCCATCTATGCCGTCATGGTCTGGGTCAATCTCGGTAATGGCATGCGCTACGGCTCGCGCTACCTGGCGATCGCCACGGTGTTGGCGTTGCTGGCACTGCTGGCGGTTTATCGGTTGACGCCGTACTGGCAGGCGCAGCCGTTCATGGTGTTGATGCTGATGATCACCAGCACGGTGATTCCGGTGTATGCGCACCTGCTGCTGGAACGCACGCGCAAGGCATCTGAAGAAGCGGTCGCCGCCAATCTGGAGAAATCACGTTTCCTGGCCCAGGCCAGTCATGACCTGCGCCAGCCGATCCACTCCATCGGTCTGTTTACCGCGTGCCTGCGCGAGTCACGGCTGGGCGAGGAAGAGCGGCGGCTGGTGGACAGCATCGACCGTTCGCTGCTCAACGTGTCGCAGCTGTTTCGCTCGATTCTCGATCTCTACACCCTTGATAACGGGCGGATTCTGCCCCGGTTGCAGACGCTTGAACTGGGCGAGTGGCTGGCGGATCTGATCCGCCAGAATGCCGAAGCCGCACGCTGGGCAGGTGTGGAGTTGCGTCTGCGGCCTTGTGAACATTGGGTACGCACCGATCCGGCGTTGCTGGCAACCATGGTCCAGAACGTGCTTTCCAACTGCTTCAAATACGGCGCCCACCGGCCGGTGCTGATTGGTGTGCGCAAGCGCGGCGCGGGTTTGGCCATCGCGATCTATGACCGGGGCAGCGGCATCGCCGAAGAGCATTTGCCCAAGGTGTTCGAGGAGTTTTATCGGGTTCGCCAGTTGCGCGACAAAGACGTTGAAGGCGTGGGGCTGGGGCTGTCGATTGTCCGGCGCCTGGGGCAGTTGATCGGTGTTGACGTCACGATCCGCTCACGGCTTGGGCGTGGCACGGCGGTGACCTTGCATGGGCTGCCGCTGGCGCCGCCGCAGGTGCCGGTCAATCGTGAGGAGGCTCGTCTGGTCGGTCTACTGACGGGGTTGAAGGTGTGTCTGGTAGAGGATGATCGCAACGTTCTGTTGGCGACCTCGGCGTTGCTCGAGCGTTGGGGCTGCGTCGTGCAGGCTGAACTGAGCGGGCAGGGTCTGGTCACGGACTGCGACATCATCGTTGCCGACTATGACCTCGGTTCCCACAGTACCGGCATCGAATGCATCGACGAGGTTCGCCGTCAGCGCGGTTATGCGGTGCCGGCCATGATCATCACCGGGCACGACATCGAAAAAATTCAGGCGGCCCTGCACGATCGCCAGATCGCCATTCTGTCCAAGCCGGTCCGCCCGGCCGAGCTGCGCGCGACCTTGCGTGCGCTGCGCGACCGGCAGACCGAAGCGGTCAGCGCTTACACAGATAGTCTTGCGTGATGGTGGTTTGCAGGCAGTTGTACTGGCCCATGGTGCGGCAGATGTTTTTCTCCGAGCCCGACACTTCGGCGCTCTTGTAGCCCCAGACCTTGCAACGTCCTTCAGCCGCGGCCAACCCTTGAGCGGCGGAGGTTTGCCCGCTTTCGAACTGGCCCAGTTCATAGGAGACCTGGACAACGCCGTCGGTCTTGCTGCCGCCGGTGGCTTCCCATTGCTTGGGGGTGGCGCAACCGGTCAGAACGACGGCTGCGAGGCTGAGGGTGGCGATGAGTGTTTTCATGATTGAACGCAATCCTTTACCGGATGAGAAGAGGCGTTGGAACGGTTTTTCTGCGCCGGATTACTGGTACGGAATCGGCGATGCGCCTTTGGGCAGGCAGGACAGCGGAGGCGTCATGATGCCCATGCTGGCCACTGCGATGATCGCGCCGCTGGGCAGCTCGCAGTTGTATTCGCCAGCGGCGGTGTAGGCGGTGTAATAGGTCAGCGTGCTGTCGTTGCGGATGTTGCCGATCCTGGTGACCGGTTGGCCGATGACGGTCTGGGCACGTTCGCGCATGCTGTCTTCGGTGGGTTTGGCGGTCTGGCAACCGCTGGCGCCGAGGAGCAGGGCACCGAGAATCGAGATTCTGGCGAGGCTGAGCTGCAGTTTCATGGTGTTTCTTCCTTGGTGTTGTTGTTTTTCCAGGCACAACGATCCCGCGCACTGCACAGCGGCAATGTTGGGGAGCGTCGGGGGTTGCGAGGGAATATAACGCCAGGGAACGGGGTGGTCGATTAGCACAAATGTGCTAGTGCGGCGCAACCAGCGGTGGGCTGGTTGCGCCGATAGCGGTTATTGCGGGCTGTTGAACTGGTCGGAATAGCTGCCGCTCATGAGGGCGGAAGCCACCTGATCCGAACCGACGCCTGCGCGGGAATAGGCGAGCCGGCTGGCGCCGACCTTGTCTGCGCCATCGGCGGCGAGGGCGCCTGCGCCGACGTGATCGGAACCGTCAGAGGCAACGGCGCCAGCACCGACATGATCCGCCCCATCAGAAGCAACTGCTCTGGCGCCAACATGATCGGCACCGTCAGAGGCGACGGCGCCAGCACCGACATGATCCGCGCCATCAGAGGCGACGGCTCCGGCGCCAACATGATCGGCACCGTCAGAGGCGACGGCGCCAGCTCCGACGTGATCCGCGCCATCAGAAGCAACAGCCCCAGCACCGACATGATCCGCGCCGTCAGAGGCGACTGCTCCAGCGCCGACGTGATCCGCGCCGTCAGAAGCAACTGCTCCGGCGCCGACATGATCCGCCCCATCCGACGCCAATGCCTGTGCCTGCGCAGCCCAGACACTGGGCATTGCCACTGTTGCCGCAACTGCCAGGACAAGGCCCGGCCAAAGCGTGTACTTCATGATGTTCTCCACGCCCCATCAGCCACACAGCAACCGAGCTCTACCCGTCATTCGATCATTGACGGAAGGCTCGTCGGCCCGGGGTCAACCAGATTGGTGAGTGGCACGGGGGCACCGGAAGGTGCACGGGTGTCGACGGTTTACAGGAAATCCGCAAAGCGAGCTGAGAAGTATAGTTCGCCCTTGGCGGGAGGCGGGCCGAAGGGACGTGAAGGCGATAGTCGGTTAGCTTCCTTGCAGGCCTGCGTTAGAAAACAATCAGTCTAAAAACCGCGTAGCGCAATGCCGCGTGTTTGCTAGGCTCAAGAATGTAGGCGAAGACGCAGACTGATGCGCAAGCGGATAGCGAGGAAGCGTTGGGCGCGTTCCGAAGGGTACACGGTTAGAAAGAACCCCGCGCTGGGTTCCAGCCCTTATGCCGTGTGAAGCAGCAGAGCACATTGCCTGTACTGTGGGAGTCCTGAGAAACCTCGTAAGCCAGAGACCAGCACTGGCCGCCTACTCAAATACCAAAGCCCGCCTCGCGCGGGCTTTGACGTTTTCCGGCTTTAGATACTGGCCAACGCCTGCGCCAGGTCCGCACGCAAGTCCTCGATGTCCTCAACGCCCACCGACAGACGCACCAGGCTGTCACCGATGCCAAGTTTGGCGCGGGTTTCGGCCGGAATGGTTGCGTGAGTCATGATCGCCGGGTGCTCGATCAGACTTTCCACACCGCCAAGGCTTTCGGCCAAAGCGAAGATCTGCACGTTCTCCAGGAAGCGCCGGGCGCCCGCCAGATCACTGTTCAGATCCAGGGAAATCATCCCGCCGAAACCACGCATCTGCCGCTTGGCCAGTGCGTGCTGCGGGTGCGATTCCAGACCCGGGTAATAGACGTGTTTGACCTGCGGCTGTTGCTCCAGCCAGCGCGCCAGTTCCAGCGCGTTGCTGCAATGACGCTCCATACGCAGCGCCAGTGTCTTCACGCCGCGCAGGGTGAGGAACGCGTCGAACGGGCCGGAAATGGCGCCGACGGCGTTCTGCAGGAAGCCCAGGCGCTCGGCCAGCGCAGGATTGTCGCCCACTACCGCGATCCCGCCGATCACGTCGGAGTGACCGTTCAGGTACTTGGTGGTCGAGTGCAGCACGATGTCGAAGCCCAGTTCCAGAGGACGCTGAATCCATGGGCTGGCAAAGGTGTTGTCGGCCACGCAGATGATCCCGCGCGCCTTGCAGATGCGCGCAATGGCGGCGAGGTCGGACAGGCTCAGCAGCGGGTTGGTCGGGGTCTCGACCATGACCATGCGCGTGTCGTCCTGCAGCGACGCTTCGAAGGCCGACAGATCGGCCAGATCGACGTAGCTGAACCGATGCCCGGCACTGCGCTGGCGCACTTTGTCGAACAGGCGGAACGTGCCGCCGTACAGGTCATTGCCGGAGACGATGTGCGAGCCGGCGTCGAGCAGTTCGAGCACGGTGGAAATCGTCGCCAGCCCGGACGCGAAGGCGAACGCCTGGGTGCCGCCCTCCAGATCCGCCACGCAGCGCTCCAGGGCAAAACGCGTCGGGTTGTGCGAACGACCGTAGTCGAACCCCTTGTGCACGCCGGGGCTGTCTTGCAGGTAGGTGGAGTTGGCGTAGATCGGCGGCATCAGCGCGCCGGTGGTCGGGTCCGGCGTTTGCCCGGCGTGGATCACGCGGGTGGCGAAACCCTGTTGACGGGCGTTTTTGTCGTGCTGGCTCATGCCAGGGATCTCCGTAATTGATTGAGCATGTCGACGCGGGTGATCAGGCCGTGGAAGCCTGATGCGTCGGCGATGATGGCCACCAGGCCGCTGCTGAGCACGGCTTCCAGTTCAGCCAGCGTGGCGCCGGGGGCGAGGGTTTGCAACTTGTCGGTCATCGCGCTGGAGACCGCTTTGCTGAAGAGCGAGGCATCTTCATGCACGCGCACCAGAATGTCCGATTCGTCGATCACGCCGACCAGTTGTTTGCCATCCACCAGCACCGGCAGTTGTGAAACGTCGGCCAGGCGCATGCGCTGGAACGCGGTCATCAGCGTATCGTCCGGACCAACGCTGACGACTTTGCCGTCTTCGAAGCGTCGGGCAATCAGGTCGCGCAGGTCGCCGTAGCGCTTGCGCTGCAACAGGCCCTGATCGGTCATCCACTGATCGTTGTAAACCTTCGACAGGTAACGGGTGCCGGTGTCGCAGACGAAGCTGACCACACGTTTCGGCTCGGTCTGTTCGCGGCAGTAACGCAGTGCGGCGGCGAGCAGGGTGCCGGTGGACGAACCGCCGAGAATGCCCTCGGCTTTCAGCAATTGGCGCGCATGATCGAAGCTTTCTTCGTCGCTGATCGAGTAGGCGCTGCGCACGCTCGACAGGTCGGTGATCGACGGAATGAAGTCCTCGCCGATGCCTTCCACCGCCCACGAACCTGCGGTGCCGAGATGCTGGCTGCGGCTGTATTCAGCCATCACCGAACCGACCGGATCGGCCAGGACCATTTCCAGATCCGGTTGCACGCGCTTGAAGAAGCGGGTCAGGCCGGTCAACGTGCCGGCTGAACCGACCCCCACTACGATCGCGTCCAGGTCATGCTCGGTCTGGGCCCAGATTTCCGGTCCGGTGCTGCACTCGTGGGCCAGTGGGTTGGCGGGGTTGTTGAACTGGTCGGCGAAGAAGGCGCCGGGAATGTCCTTGGCCAGACGCGCAGCGACATCCTGGTAATACTCGGGATGACCCTTGCCGACATCGGAGCGGGTGATGTGCACTTCGGCGCCCATGGCCTTGAGGTGCAGGACTTTTTCGGTGGACATTTTGTCCGGCACCACCAGCACCACCCGGTAGCCCTTGGCGCGACCGACCAGGGCCAGGCCCAGACCGGTATTGCCGGCGGTGGCCTCGACAATCGTGCCACCGGGTTGCAGGCGACCGTCGCGTTCAGCAGCGTCGATCATGGCCAGACCGATACGGTCCTTGATCGAGCCGCCGGGGTTCTGTGATTCGAGTTTGAGAAACAGTGTGCAGGGGCCGGTATCGAAGCGGGTGACTTGTACCAGCGGTGTATTGCCGATCAGCCCAAGTACGGCAGGGCGTGAATCCTTTGACATCTCTTCACCTCTTTGTGGTGTTGATCGCGTTCCATTCGCGGGGAAAAAGCACGCGTGCAACATAGGCTCAGACCTGAGCTGTCGCAACCTTTAAACGGCCGGAAACACTGCCATTTCGATCTAACGATAGAACGAAATCAGCGAGGGGCAGGCAGTGATTTGCAGGGGTTTATACGCAGGCGTCATCGAGTATTGAAAGGGCGTCTTCAGCGTTACGAAGCGCTTGATCCGGTAGTAAAAATCTTGCAGCGAAAAATGCTGATTGATTGCTCGTCAGAATGTGAAATGCACACCGCCGCAAAGTCACGTCATACCAATCTCAGATGCCGGGCAGCTTTTTTTTGCCCGCGATTTACCGGGCACGCAACGTTTGCAATCCCGGACGATGCACGATTAATATACGATCCATATACACTTCGTATCGGATATTGCCATGGGCATCGTAAAGATTTCAGAGGACATGCACGAGAATCTGCGCATCTCCAGCAACGCACTCAGCCGCTCGATCAACGCGCAGGCCGAACACTGGATGCGCATCGGCATGCTCGCCGAGCTGTATCCCGACCTTGATCACCACGCCATTTGCCGATTGCTGATTCGCGCCGAGCAGTCGGGCGGTCTGGATCTGCAACACGTCTGCGCACTGGCGGATGCCGCGCAGAACGCCTCGGTCAAAGAGGCGGACAAGGCATGAGAAACCCGATCAAGATCAACACCCAGGCCGAAATCGCCCAATCCCGCGAGGCCGGAAGACTGGCCGCCGAGGTGCTGGCGATGCTGGTGCCGCACGTCAAGGCCGGGGTCACCACCGATCAGCTCGACCAGTTGTGCAACCACTACATCGTCAACGTGCAGAAGGCGATTCCAGCCAACGTTGGCTATCACGGCTTCCCGAAGACCGTTTGCGCGTCGGTCAACGAAGTGGTCTGCCATGGTATTCCGTCGAAGCGCGTGCTGAAGGACGGCGACATCGTCAACCTCGATATCGCGGTAATCAAGGACGGCTGGTTCGGCGACACCAGCCGCATGTACGTGGTCGGTGAACCGACGCCCGAGGCGCGACACCTGATCAAGACCACTTATGACGCCATGTGTGCCGGTATCCGCGTCGTGCGGCCGGGTGCCACGTTGGGCGACATCGGCCATGCGATTCAGAGCCTGGCGGAGAAGGAGGGCTTCAGCGTGGTGCGCGAGTACTGCGGTCACGGGATCGGCAAGGTTTATCACGATGAGCCGCAGGTGCTGCATTACGGTTATCCGCAGCAGGGGCTGAAGCTGAAGGCGGGGATGATCTTCACCATCGAACCGATGCTCAATGCCGGCAAGCGGCATGTGAAGAGCCTGGCGGATGGCTGGACGGTGGTGACCAAGGATCAGTCGTTGTCGGCGCAGTGGGAGCACATGGTGGCGGTGACAGAAGACGGGTTTGAAGTGTTGACGGCCTGGCCCGACGAAATTGATGGGTTTGCGCCGATCAGGTAGTCCGAGTCGCCTGCTGGCCCTCACTCCCGCCCTCTCCCGGAGAGAGAGGGCGGGGGCAGGATTTAACAAATGACGCGTTTTCAGTGAGCGCCGGCAGCTTTGTTCAAATCACTCTCGGCCCATTCGGTGTAGACGCAGGCATCCGCCGTCGCCCAGCGCACCCGAACCGGATCCCCGGCCTTCAACGGCATACCCGCCGCCGACAACGCCTTCACCGTCATCGAAGTCCCGCCTGACGTCACCACACTGCACGTCTGGCTCTCACCCAGAAACAGCACCTCGACCACCTTCGCCGACACCTCGTTCCAGCCCGCCGCCAACGGTTCATCGATCGCTTGCTGCACGCTCAGCGCCAACGCCTTTTCCGGGCGCACCATCAGCAGCACGTCCTGCCCGGTCTGCAATCCGGCAGTCAGGCGGATCGACAGCGACTGCCCCTCAAAACTCGCCGCCGCGTTGCCTTGTGCCTTGAGCTTGAGGAAATTCGAGTTGCCGAGGAACGACGCGACAAACGCATTCGGCGGATTCTGGTACAGGTCATAACCGCTGCCGAGCCCGACAATCTGGCCGTGGCTGAAAATCGCGATGCGCTGGGACAGGCGCATGGCTTCTTCCTGGTCGTGGGTCACGTAGACGATGGTGATGCCGAGGCGACGGTGCAGCTGGCGCAGTTCGTCCTGCAAGTCTTCACGCAGTTTCTTGTCCAGTGCGCCGAGGGGTTCATCCATCAGCAGAATGCGTGGCTCGTAAACCAGCGCCCGCGCAATGGCGACCCGTTGCTGTTGGCCGCCGGACAGTTGTGAAGGGCGGCGATGGGCGAACTGTTCGAGCTGCACCAGTTTCAGCATCGCATCGACCCGTTTGTCCCGTTCGGCCGCAGCGAGTTTGCGGATCGCCAGCGGGAACGCGATGTTGTCACGCACCGACAGATGCGGGAACAGCGAATAACGCTGGAACACCATGCCGATGTCGCGCTTGTGCGGCGGCACGTTCACCAGCGACTGGCCGTTGACCAGGATCTCGCCGCTGCTCGGGGTTTCGAAGCCGGCGAGCATCGACAGCGTGGTGCTTTTGCCCGAGCCGCTGGAGCCGAGAAAGGTCAGGAATTCGCCGTCCTTGATGTCCAGCGAGATGTTGTCCACGGCGGCGAAATCGCCGTAGTGCTTGTTCAGGTTGCGCAGGCTGACCAGGGGTTTGTCGTTCTGCTGGGATGCGTCTTTGATCACGGCACTCATGTCGTACTCCTGGGCGCTCAGGCGCGGATTTCGTTGCGCCGGCGCAGGGCGGCGGCGATCACCATGACCAATACCGACAGGCCGATCAGCAGCGTCGAGGCGACGGCAATCACGGGCGTCAGGTCCTGGCGCAGGGTGGTCCACATTTTCACGGGAAGGGTTTGCAGGGTCGGGCTGGCCATCATCACGCTGAGGACCACTTCGTCCCACGAAACCAGGAAGGCGAAGAGGGCGCCGGCCACCATCCCCGGACGAATCGCCGGGAAGGTCACCTTGAACACCGCCTGCACGCGTGACGCTCCGCAGATCACCGCCGCGTCTTCAATCGACTGATCGAACAGCTTCAGCGAGTTGATGATCGAGATGATGGTGAACGGCAGCGCGACGATCACATGGCTGACGACGAAGGCGAACATCGTCCCGGTGTAGCCGAGCTTGAGGAACAGCGCATACACCGCCACGGCGATGATCACCAGCGGCACGATCATCGGCAGGGTGAACAGGCCGTAGAGCATTTCCCGGCCGGGGAAGCGTCCGCGCACCAGCGCAAAGGCCGTCGGCAATCCGAGGGCGACGGCGCAGATCGTGGTCAGCACCGCGACCTTGAGGCTGGCCAGCGCTGCGCTCATCCAGTCGGCATTGGAGAAAAACTGCACGTACCATTTCAGCGTCCAGCCCGGTGGCGGGAACACCAGCCACTGGGACGAACCGAACGACAACAGGACGATGAACACGATCGGCAACAGCAGGAACAGACCGATCAGCCCGGTGGTGAAATACAGGCCGAAGCGCATCCGGCGACTCATGGCATTGGGCGTCAGGAGCATCTCGGCTTACCTCGCGTGACTGGCGCCAACCGGGGATTCCGGCTGCAGCTTCAGGTAGATGTAGAACAGCACCAGCGTGATGACGATCAGCAACGCGGCGCCGGCGCTGGCCAGGCCCCAGTTGAGGAACGACTGCACCTGCTGAATGATGAATTCCGGCAGCATCATGTTCTGCGCTCCGCCCAGCAGCGCCGGGGTGACGTAGTAACCGAGCGACATCACGAACACCATCAGCCCGCCGGACGCCAGCCCCGGCCGGCACAGCGGCAGGAACACCCGGAAGAAGTTGGTCCACGGGCTCGCGCCACAGATCGAACCGGCCTGCAGGATCATCGGGTCGATGGCCTGCATGGTCGCCTGCAACGGCAGCACGATGAACGGGATCATGATGTAGCTCATGCCGATCACCACGCCGGTCAGGTTGTGCACCATTTCCAGCGGTTGATCGATGATGCCCATGGCCATCAAGGCCTTGTTGATGACACCCGAAGCCTGCAACAGCACCAGCCACGAATAGGTGCGGGCGAGCAGGCTGGTCCACATCGAGAGCAGTACGATGTTGAGGATCCAGCGGCCCCAGCCGCGCGGCACCAGAGTGATCGCCCAGGCCAGCGGAAAGCCCAGCAACAGACTGAATACCGTCACCAGTCCCGCCACCGAAAAGGTGTTGAACAGCACCCGGGCGTAGGCCGAGTTGGCGAACAGTTGTTCATAGTTGCCGAGGCCCGGCACCGGCTCCAGCACGCCGCGCAGCAACAAACCAATCAGCGGGGCGAGAAAGAACAGGCCGAGGAACAGCAGCGCCGGCGCGAGATTGCCGGCGCCGCGCCAGCGTTGCTTGAGGGACGGGGCTTGCGCCATGGCACTCGCCTTTTTTCCTTCAGCCAGGCCGGCAGCGCTCGCGGCGCTCCCGGTGGCCGTGGAGGGACGGGACGCGGTGGCCGCCATTTTCATTTGACCAGCCATTCGTTCCACCGTGTCGCGATGGCCGGGCCGTTCTTGGCCCAGTACGCGAAATCAAGAGTGATCTGATCCTTAGCGTAGGCAGTCGGCAGGTTCGGGGCCAGCGTCGAGTCCAGACGCGCCACGCTGTCGACATTGACCGGGGCGTAGGCGGTCAGGTTGGAGAAGTCGGCCTGGCCCTTCGCGCTGCTGGCGCTGGCCAGGAACTTCATCGCCGCGTCCTTGTTTTTCGCGCCCTTTGGCACCACCAGAATGTCGGCCATGACCAGGTTCTGTTTCCAGCTCACGCCGACCGGCGCGCCGTCTTCCTGCAGGGCGTGAATCCGGCCGTTCCAGAACTGGCCCATGCTCGCTTCACCGGAGGCCAGCAGTTGCTGCGACTGCGCGCCGCCGCCCCACCAGACGATGTCTTTTTTGATGGTGTCGAGTTTCTTGAAGGCGCGATCCAGATCCAGCGGGTAGAGCTTGTCGGCTGCGACGCCGTCGGCGAGCAGGGCCAGTTCAAGCACGCCGGGGCTCGGCCATTTATAGAGAGCGCGTTTGCCGGGGAAGGTCTTGGTGTCGAACAGCGCGCTCCAGTCCTGCGGCTTGTTGGCGCCGAGCTTGCCCTCGTTGTAGCCGAGGACGAAGGAGAAGAAGAACGAACCGACGCCGTAGTCGCTGACGAAACGCGGGTCGATCTTGTCGCGCTGGATCTGTTTGAAATCGAGGGGTTCGAGCAGGCCTTCGGCGGCGGCGCGCAGGGCGAAGTCGGCTTCGACATCGACCACGTCCCATTGCACGTTGCCGCTTTCGACCATGGCCTTGAGTTTGCCGTAGTCGGTCGGGCCGTCCTGCACGACGGTGATGCCGCTGGCCTTGCTGAACGGATCGGCCCAGGCCTGTTTCTGCGCATCCTGGGTGCTACCGCCCCAGCTGACAAAGTTCACACTCTCGGCGGCCATCGCGGCCTGACCGGTCACGCTCAGCAGTCCCGCAAAAAAAATCGCGGTTGCAGCTTTGTTCAACACCATTTTTACGCCCTCATTGTTGTGTTTTTGAGCGGGCTTGCGTTGTTGCCCGCCTGTCGGGAGCAGTAGCTGGACGGTTTTTCAAGTCGTCCGGTCTATGGAATATCATATTATGGTATTCCAAACTTTGTGCAAGCACTTTGCCGTACCGGCTATCTGGCAAACGGGGTTATTCGGTGAACGGAATGCTCTCGACTACTTCCAGATCGTAGCCGGTCAAACCGGCATATTTCAGCGGCGGCCCCAGGTGACGCAGCTTGCCGACGCCCAGGTTCTGCAGAATCTGCGCCCCGGTGCCGACCTCCGAATAGATCCGCGATTGCGAGCGACTGAACTGCCGGGGCGGCTGTGTCAGTTGCGGAATGCGCTCCAGCAACGCCTGGGAAGACTCATGATTGGCCAGCACCACCACAACGCCATGCCCTTCGGCCGCGACCCGTTGCAGCGCTGCCCACAACGTCCAGTTCGTCGGCCCGCTGTACTCGGCGCCGACCAGATCGCGCAGCGGATCGATCACATGCACGCGCACCAGCGTCGGATCCTCACGGCGCAGCTCGCCCATGACCATCGCCATGTGCACGCCGCCCTCGATGCGGTCTTCAAAAGTGATCAGACGAAACGTGCCATGCACCGTCGGCAGCTCCCGTTCGCCGATGCGCTCGATGGTGTGTTCGGTACTCAGGCGATAGTGGATCAGGTCGGCGATGGTGCCGATCTTGATTCCGTGCTTGCGCGCGAAGACTTCCAGATCCGGACGGCGGGCCATGGTGCCGTCGTCGTTCATCACCTCGACGATCACCGAGGCGGGCGTGAACCCGGCCAGCCGCGCCAGATCACAACCGGCCTCGGTGTGACCGGCGCGGGTCAGCACGCCACCTTCCTTGGCGCGCAGCGGGAAGATGTGGCCGGGCTGCACCAGGTCTTCTGCGCGAGCGTTCGGCGCCACGGCGGCGGCAACGGTGCAAGCGCGATCGGCTGCGGAAATGCCGGTAGTCACGCCGACCGCCGCTTCGATGGAAACCGTGAACGCGGTGCTGAACACGCTGCCATTGCTCGGCACCATCTGCTCCAGCCCGAGACGCTGGCAATGATCGTCAGTCAACGTCAGACAAATCAGACCGCGAGCCTCACGGGCCATGAAACTGATTGCCTCGGGCGTGCAACGGTCGGCGGCCAGCAGCAGGTCACCTTCGTTTTCCCGATCCTCGTCATCGACCAGCAACACCATTTTGCCAAGACGATAATCTTCGATGATTTCTTCGATGCTGTTGAAGGCCATGCTGGACTCTCGATGTGGATGAAATTCGTGGTATACCATAATACAAATTCAACCAAGAGGTCACTATGAAGGCGTACTGGATTGCACACGTGGACATCACCGATCCCGATCACTACAGCCAATACACCCAGCGCGCGCCGAAAGCGTTCGCCGAATTCGGCGCGAGGTTTTTGGCCAGAGGCGGGCGCAGCGAAGCAATGGAAGGACGGGCGACGCCGCAGCGCAGCGTGGTGATTGAATTCGACAGTTATGAGCAGGCGGTGGCGTGCTACCGCTCGGCGGCGTATCAGGAGGCGAAGAGTTTTCGCGAGGAGTGGGCGAGGGCGGAGATCGTCATCGTTGAAGGGATGGCTCCGTAACGGCTTGCCTGTAAACCCGCGGGAACTACAGAATCGAACGTGGCCGCGATCTTTTGATATTTTTCTGGATCAGGAAATCGTCCGCCGGACGGACTTTTCTGCCTGCGGTTTTACACGATGTGCTTTAGGGAGTTTGATGCGCACGATGAAAAAAGGAATGTTTGCAGGTTGGCGAGTAAGCCTCTGGATAGTGGCGGCTTTATTTGTAAATGCGATCTTTCTGGCTTTTCTGATTTTTGGGAACAGTACGAAGGGACGCGATCTGGAGAGGGTTAAAACCACAGAACCCCTGCTGATCGAAGGGCAAGGTGGCGATGACAATTACTATGTCCTGCCGATGGGAACAACGCTATATCACGATAAAAGCTTTCCTGAAGGGCACGATCGTTATGTGGTGTATCTGAATCACAAAGGTGCCATTGCCCACGAAGAGGTCCCAATGAAGCCTGAATATGGCGGTTCTTTTATCGATCCTCTTTGGCTGGCCAATATTGATGCCGATACCTTGAAAGACATTTTCAAGCGTTTCCCTCTGTCCAAAAAAGATATCTCCGCTGCTCTCAAAGCCAATGAAATCACCAAAGATGATCTGGCGGATATCATTCGTGCGATGCCGGACTGAGCACCAATTTACCGAGGAATCGGGCCGGACTCTGTATTTCCTGCAAGTGACGGCTGATCAACGCATGAAATGAATCTTGCCGCTGTCATCATTCCCCATGTACATGCCATACACCCCGGCCTGGCGTTCCTCGATGTAGCGTTCGAGGATCTGCCGGATCGCCGGGTAGTAGATCTGCTCCCACGGGATATCTTCGGGGGCGAAGAATTTGCAGGCGAGGGTTTCCGGGCCGTACTGGCCGGTGATTTCCAGCGCGAGGGCGCGGAAGATGATGTAGACCTCGCTGATCTTTGGCACGCTGAAGATCGAGTACGGCGAGACGATTTCCGCGCGTACGCCGCTTTCTTCCCAGACTTCGCGCAGGGCGGCCTGTTCGGTGGTCTCGCCGCTTTCCATGAAACCCGCTGGCAGGGTCCAGGTGCCGGGGCGAGGTGGGATCGCCCGTTGGCACAGGAGGTATTTGCCGTCCTGCTCGATGATGCAGCCGGCGATGATTTTCGGGTTTACGTAGTGGATGTAGCCGCAGCCGCGGCACATCAGGCGCTCGTGCGTATCGCCCGGCGGCACCTGCTGACCGAGGTCAGCGCCACCGCATTTCGGGCAAAAGCTCGGGCTGAACATGTCAGTGACCTATGCGCGGTTCTTTCAGCGCGATGGGCAGGGTGATCGGCGGTGTGGCGCCGGTCTCTTCCTGCTTGCGCTTGAGGTAGTCGAGGGCCACGGCAGCCGCAGCGCGAACGTGATCGACGCACGCCTGATGCGCCGCGAGCGGATCACCGCTCTTGATCGCCTCGACCATTTTTTCCATTTCCTGGTTGCTCGCGCCGCGACGGTTTTCCTGTGACACCGAGGTCGCGCGCAGGTAGCTGATGCGTGCCTGCAACTGACGCAGCTGCGTGGCGGCGACATGGTTGCCCGAACCTTCCAGCAATACGTCGTAGAAACCCTGCACCGAGTCGATCACCTGTTGCAACTCGCCGTCCTTGAGCGCCTTGCGGTTCTCGTCGAGGGCTTTTTCCAGGGCCTTGATGTCCTTGGCCTTGGCGCGCAGGGTGAACAGCTGGACGATCAGGCCTTCGAGCACACAGCGCAGTTCATAGATGTCGACGGCATCGGCGAGGGTGATGATCGCTACACGCGGGCCCTTGGCGTCGGCGAACTCCACCAGACCTTCGGATTCCAGGTGACGCAAGGCTTCACGCACCGACGTACGGCTCACACCCAGGCGATCGCACAGATCGCGCTCCACCAGGCGATCGCCGGGCAGCAGCTGGAAGTTCATGATGGCGCTTCGCAGTTTATCCAGCACGATTTCGCGCAGGGTGACCGGGTTGCGATTGACCTTGAAGCTGTCGTCGAGTGGCAGGCGTTTCATGGGGTCCGCTCTTTAAGGTGGCTGTCCATGCCAGACGGGCATCAAAACAGCCGAGGGGTTAACTGGAGGCCTCGGCGTCGGCTTCGGCGAAGGCTTCACGGGCGAGCCGGAAACTGTCCACGGCTGCCGGGACGCCGCAATAAATACCGACCTGAAGCAGAATTTCGCGTATTTGCTCACGACTCAGGCCGTTACGCAAGGCGCCGCGCACATGCAGTTTCAGTTCGTGCGGACGGTTGAGCGCCGAGATCATCGCCAGGTTGATCATGCTGCGCTCCTTGAGCGACAGGCCTTCACGTCCCCAGACGTGGCCCCAGCAGTATTCGGTGACCATTTCCTGCAGCGGGCGGGTGAAGTCGTCGGCGTTCTCGATCGAGCGCTGCACATAGGCTTCGCCCAGTACCTGGGTACGGATCTTCAGGCCCTTTTCATACTTCTCGTTACTCATAAATCCTCCAGTCACCGCAATTCCCTTGTGAGATTTGTGTGAATCTTTCAGGCCAGGGTCGGCAACGGCCCGAGCTTGCCCTTGTGATAGATCATCGGCGTGACCGGTTGCGCCGGCAGGATCAGGTTCTTCACCGCGCCGACGATGATCGCGTGGTCGCCGCCATCGTACTCGCGCCACAGTTCGCACTCGATGATCGCCGTGGCCTTGGCGAGGATCGGGTTACCGAGCTCGCTCAAGTGCCAGTCGATGCCGTTGGCCTTGTCCTTGCCTTTGCCGGCGAACGCGTAGGCCTCGGCGGTCTGGTCGGCGGACAGCAAATGGATCGCGAAACGCTTGCTGTCGCGCAGCACCGGGTAGGTGTCGGAGGCGTAGTTGGGGCAGAACAGCACGAGCGCCGGGTCAATCGACAGTGCACTGAAGGCGCTGGCGGTGATGCCGACGATGCCGCCATCCGGGTCGAGGGTGGTGACCACCGTGACCCCGGACGGAAACGAACTCATGACGTCTTTGTAAATGCCGGGTTCGATCATCTCGCAGGCCTCCTAACGCATCACAAACGGATCAGGCATCGGCGCCTGGGAGAGGTTGATCCACACCGTTTTCAGTTCGGTGTAGGCCAGCACCGAATCGATGCCGCTTTCGCGTCCATAGCCACTGTTCTTGAAGCCGCCGATCGGTGCCATCGCCGACACCGCGCGGTAGGTGTTGACCCAGATGATGCCCGAGCGCACGTCCCGGGCCAGACGATGGGCGCGGCCCAGGTCGCGGGTCCAGATGCCGGCGGCGAGGCCGAACTGCGAGTCGTTGGCAATCGCCAGCGCTTCGGCTTCGTCCTTGAAACGGATCACCGAGGCCACCGGGCCGAAGACTTCTTCCTGCATGATCTTCATCGAATTGCGGTCGCATTCGAACAGCGTCGGTTCGTAGAACCAGCCGTCACCCACGCCATTCGGGCGCTTGCCGCCCAGACGCAGACGCGCCCCTTCAGCGATGGCATCGGCCACCAGACCTTCAACCACTGCCAATTGCTGCGCGGTGGCCATCGGGCCCATTTCGCTGCTGTCGTCCTGGGGGTTGCCGATGCGGATGCGTCGGGCGCGTTCCACCAGTCGGCTGACGAATTCGTCGTAGATTTCGTCCTGCACCAGCAGTCGCGAACCGGATACGCAACTCTGCCCGGACGCCGCATAGATCCCGGCAATCGCGCCGTTGATCGCGCTGTCGAGATCAGCGTCGGCAAAGATGATGTTCGGTGACTTGCCGCCCAGTTCCAGCGACAGCTTGGCGAAGTTCTCGGCGCTGCTGCGCACCACATGCCGGGCCGTCGCCGCGCCGCCGGTGAAGGCGATCTTGCGGATCAGCGGATGGCGGGTGAGGGCGGCGCCAGTGCTTGGGCCATAACCGGTGACGACGTTGACCACACCTGGCGGAATCCCGGCTTCGAGGGCCAGGCGCGCCAGCTCCAGAATGGTCGCCGAGGCGTGCTCGGAGGGTTTGATCACGATGGTGTTGCCCGCCGCCAATGCCGGCGCCAGTTTGATCGCGGTCAGGTAAAGCGGGCTGTTCCAGGGAATGATCGCGGCGACCACGCCCATGGCTTCATGCACGGTGTAGGCAAACAGATCCGGTTTATCCAGCGGCAGGGTGCCGCCTTCGAGCTTGTCGGCAAGGCCGGCGGTGTAGTGGAAAAACTCCGGCAGATAACCGACCTGACCGCGGGTTTCGCGGATCAGTTTGCCGTTGTCGCGGCTTTCCAGTTGCGCCAGTTGTTCCTTGTTTTCGGCGATCAGGTCACCGAGGCGGCGCAGCAATTTGCCGCGTGCGGTGGCGGTCAATCCACGCCAGGCCGGGCTGTCGAAAGCAGTCTGCGCGGCCTGTACGGCGCGTTCGACGTCGGCCTCGTCAGCGTCGGGCAGCTCGGCCCATGGCTCGGCCAGTGCCGGGTTGAGGCTTTCGAAAGTCTTGCCGGAGAGGGCGTCGACCCATTCTCCGCCGATGCACATCTGGAAGCGTGCGAGCGTCATGCAACGATCCCCTTTATATGGTTTTGTCGGGCGTGTGCGGTGTCGAGAAACTCCAGCAGCGTCTGGTTCACCAGCCGTGGCGACTCTACCGGCATCATATGCCGTTGCTCGGGCAGCACGGCAACCTTAGCGCCGGGAATGCGCGCGGCCAGTTGCTCGGCCATTTCCGGGGTCGATCCGGGGTCCAGCTCGCCGGTGGCGATCAGCGTCGGCGCCTGGATGCTGCCCAGGTCGTCGGCGCGGTACATGTCCTGGGTGGCGAACAGTTCGTAGGTGGTCAGGTATCCCTGCGGATCATTGCCGGCCAGGGTCTGGCGGATCGCGGCGATCTGCGCCGGGTTGGCCGCCTGATATTCGCGGCTGAACCAGCGCGAAAGCGCCGCTTCGGCATTCGCGTCCGGCCCGTGTTCGGCGGCCTGCGCGGTGCGCGCGATGACCCCGGCGCGCTGCTCTGCGCTGCGGTTGAACACGCTGTTGAGCACCACCAGGCTTTTCAGGCGTTCCGGGTAATGCAGGGCAAACGCCCGCGCCACCAGACCGCCCATGGAAAAGCCGATCACCGATGCCTGGGGCAATTGCAGGTGGTCGAGCAGCTCCAGCAACTGATCGGCATAGCCGAGCAGGGCGGTGCCGCTGGCCGGTCGCGGGCTGGCGCCATGGCCGAGCATGTCGTAGGCGATCACCCGGTATTGCGTGGCCAGGCCGACGATCTGGCCGCCCCACATTTCTTTGTTCAAGCCCACGCCGTGGATCAACACCACGGGTTGGCCAACGCCTGTCGCCAGATAACTGGTGCCGGCCGGGGTGAGTTCAGCGGTGAGCCGAATCATGGAGCGCTCCTGCAATGCCTTTTTTTATTGTGATTACTGGGCTTTTTCGGCGGCCAGTTCTTCCAGATCGATGTAGCGGTTGCCAATGCGCGGGTGCAGGCGACCACCGTCGGCGCAACCGAGCACCACGACGATTTCGTCGGCACGCGGGGCGTCTTCGATCTGCATCTCCAGGGTGATGTAGTGCGAGCGCAGGCCTTCGTCGTCCTTGTGCATCATCGGGATCTGAATAGAAGTGCCTGGACCACCGCGCTTGTTGGTGAAGCTCAGGTAACTCTTGGCCTTGACCGCTTCGCGGTAGTGATTGCCGAAGCGCAGGGTGTGGATCACCGCCGACGCGTGCTCGATTTCGCCATCGGCGCCGACCACCGCGGCTTTGCCGTAAGCCTGGATCTTCTCGGCGCCGCCGATGATGCCCACCAGACGCTCGACCATCATTGCGCCGAGGTCCGAGCAATTGGCGCGGATCTGCGGCTTGAGGTCTTCGACAAAGCCGTTGCCGACCCACGGGTTTTTCATCACGACGGCCAGGCCGACCATGGTCACCGGGGTGTCGGACGCCTTGCCGCCTTCAATGAAGGTCTCTTCGACATAGCTGACGATCTTGCGAATTTCGAAACTCATGAGCTGCTCCGTAGGGGATAAAGAGTGTCTGTGCGTCTGATGGTATACCATAATACCGATCGTGCAAGTCCCCCTCGCATGTTTCCCTGCCATCAGTCGGACGAATGCCTGCGCATTCAGCCGCCGCTGTAGTCCCTTTCGGTTAACAAAAGATAACGTTGCGCCGATTGTCAGACGTTTCGAATGCCCGATAGGATGAGCCAGCTTCCGAAGGGGCTCTGGACGGCGGGTTTCAGGACTATGCTTGTGACCAGGCAGTCACCGTGAGCACCCTTGCGGCGCCCTTAAGGTCCATGACCAACAATAATAAACAGGGGAAGGTCTATGAGTCGTTGCCGCCCGCCGGCGTTACGCAACACCGCGTTGCTGGCCACAGCACTCTCTCTGCTGGGCTTTGCCACATTGTCGGCGCCGGTTCTCGCCGCCGAAGCGCCTGCCGACGTGGTCTATGCCATCGAATCGGCCAAGGCCTCGAAAAGCCTGATGCTCGATGTCGTTCACGCCGGAACCCGGCTGGTGGCGGTCGGGGATCGCGGGCACATTCTCTATTCCGAGGACCAGGGCAAGACCTGGACTCAGGCCAAGGTGCCGAGCCGCCAGTTGCTGACCGCCGTGTATTTCGTCGATGACAAGCACGGCTGGGCCGTCGGCCACGATGCACAGATACTCGCCAGCGAAGACGGCGGCCTGACCTGGACCAAACAGTTCGAAGACCTCAAGCGCGAATCACCGCTGCTCGACGTCTGGTTCAAGGACGTCAACAGCGGTCTGGCCGTGGGTGCGTACGGCGCGCTGCTGGAAACCACCGACGGCGGCAAGCACTGGGAAGACGTCAGTGATCGCCTCGACAACGAAGACCAGTTCCACCTCAACGCCATTGGCGCGGTAAAAGACGCCGGCCTGTTCATCGTCGGTGAGTCGGGCAGCATGTTCCGCTCCGCCGACTGGGGCCAGACCTGGGAAAAGCTCGAAGGCCCGTACGAAGGGTCGCTGTTTGGCGTGATCGGCACGGCGCAGCCACAGACCCTGCTGGCCTACGGTCTGCGCGGCAACCTTTACCGCTCCACCGATTTCGGCAGCACCTGGGAGCAGGTCGAACTGAAAGCCGCGCGCGGCTCGCTGGAGTTCGGCCTGTCCGGTGCCACACTGCTCGCGGACGGCTCCATCGTCATCGTCGGTAACGGCGGCTCGGTGGTCAGCAGCAGCGACAACGGCGAAACCTTCAGCGTGTTCAACCGTCCGGATCGCATCTCGCTGTCGTCGGTCACCGCCGCCGGCAACGGCAATCTGATCCTGAGCGGGCAGGGTGGCGTTCGGGTCACTGCGCCGAATGGCGCCGAGCTGAGCAAATGAGCCGAATCAATAATAAGAAGGCGGGGCTATGACTTCCTTGAGCACTCATCATCAGGACAAGGCGACGTTTCTCGAGCGTCTGATCTTCAACAATCGCCCGGCAGTGATCGTGATCTGCCTGCTGGTCAGCATTTTCCTGTTCTGGCAGGCCACGCTGATCCGCCCGTCCACCAGTTTCGAAAAGATGATCCCGCTCAAGCATCCGTTCATTGAAAAGATGATGGAGCACCGCAACGATCTGGCGAACCTGGGCAACACCGTGCGTATTTCGGTGGAGGCGAAGGACGGCGATATCTTCTCCAAGGAGTACATGGAGACCCTGCGTCAGATCAACGACGAGGTGTTCTACATCTCCGGCGTCGACCGTTCCGGCCTCAAGTCGCTGTGGAGCCCGAGCGTGCGCTGGACCGAAGTGACCGAGGAGGGTTTTGCCGGCGGCGAAGTGATCCCGCAGAGCTACAACGGCTCCCAGGACAGCCTCGATCTGCTGCGCAACAACGTGCTCAAGTCCGGTCAGGTCGGGCGTCTGGTGGCCAACGACTTCAAGTCGAGCATCGTCGACATCCCGCTGCTGGAGTCCTACCCGGACCCGCAGGATCAGGGCAAGCTGCTGGCGCTGGACTACCGCAAGTTTTCCCATGAGCTTGAAGACAAGATCCGCAACAAGTTCGAAGCGCAGAACCCCAACGTCAAGATCCACATCGTCGGCTTCGCCAAGAAGGTCGGCGACCTGATCGATGGCCTGGTGATGGTGGTGATGTTCTTCGGCATCGCCTTCGTCATCACCCTGATCCTGCTGCTGTGGTTCACCAACTGCCTGCGCAGCACCGTGGCGGTGTTGAGCACCACGCTGGTGGCGGTGATCTGGCAGCTCGGGCTGATGCACTTCTTCGGATTCGGCCTCGACCCTTATTCGATGCTGGTGCCGTTCCTGATCTTCGCCATCGGGATTTCCCACGGCGTGCAGAAAATCAATGGTATCGCCCTCCAATCCGGTGAGGCGGACAACGCGTTGACGGCGGCACGGCGGACATTCCGTCAGTTGTTCCTGCCGGGGATGATCGCGATTCTGGCGGACGCCGTCGGCTTCATCACGCTGTTGATCATCGACATCGGCGTGATCCGCGAGCTGGCCATCGGCGCTTCCATCGGCGTGGCGGTGATCGTGTTCACCAACCTGATCCTGCTGCCGGTGGCGATTTCCTATGTCGGCATCAGCAAGCGCGCCATCGCCAAAAGCAAGAAGGACGCGCACCGCGAACATCCGTTCTGGCGCCTGCTGTCGAACTTCGCCAACCCGAAAGTGGCCCCGATTTCCGTCGCCCTGGCGCTGCTCGCCTTCGGTGGTGGCCTCTGGTACAGCCAGAACCTGAAGATCGGCGACCTCGACCAGGGCGCGCCGGAATTGCGTCCGGATTCGCGCTACAACAAGGACAACAACTTCATCATCAGCAACTACTCGACCAGCTCCGACGTGCTGGTGGTGATGGTCAAGACCAAGTCCGAAGGCTGCTCGCGCTATGAAGCCATGGCGCCGATCGACGAGTTGATGTGGAAGATGCAGAACACCGAGGGCGTGCAGTCGGCGATCTCGCTGGTAACCGTGTCCAAGCAGATGATCAAGGGCATGAACGAGGGCAACCTGAAATGGGAAACCCTGTCGCGCAACCCGGACGTGCTGAACAACTCCATCGCCCGGGCCGACGGCCTGTACAACAACAGCTGCTCGCTGGCGCCGGTGCTGGTGTTCCTCAACGACCACAAGGCCGAAACCCTGGATCGCGCGGTGCATGCGGTGCAGGACTTCGCCAAGGCAAACAACAAGGAAGGCCTGGAATTCATCCTTGCCGCCGGTAACGCCGGGATCGAGGCGGCCACCAACGAGGTGATCAAGAAGTCCGAGCTGACCATCCTGATCCTGGTGTACATCTGCGTCGCGGTCATGTGCATGATCACCTTCCGCTCGTGGGCGGCGACCCTGTGCATCGTGCTGCCGCTGGTGCTGACCTCGGTGCTGGGCAACGCGCTGATGGCGTTCATGGGCATCGGCGTGAAAGTGGCGACGCTGCCGGTGGTGGCGCTAGGCGTGGGCATCGGCGTGGACTACGGCATCTACATCTACAGCCGTCTGGAAAGTTTCCTGCGTGCCGGCCTGCCGTTGCAGGAAGCCTATTACCAGACCCTGAAATCCACCGGTAAGGCGGTGCTGTTCACCGGTCTGTGCCTGGCCATTGGTGTGTGCACCTGGATTTTCTCGGCGATCAAGTTCCAGGCCGACATGGGCCTGATGCTGACCTTCATGCTGCTGTGGAACATGTTCGGTGCGCTGTGGCTGCTGCCGGCATTGGCCAAGTTCCTGATCAAGCCGGAGAAACTGGCGGGGCAGAAGGGCAATTCTCTGTTTGCTCACTGATCCATTTGGCTGAAATGAAAAAGCCGCAACCTTAGGGTTGCGGCTTTTTTATGCCTGCGATGAGGGCAAGCGGTCTGAAGGCTTAAGAAAGTTCGGTGCCCAGCACGACGCTAAGCGCACTGCGCGCATCATCCAGCTGCACCAACGTCGCATGCCGCGCCCCCAACGCATCCCGATTCTCGATGGCCGTCAAAATCGCCTTGTGCCGAGGCAACGCCAGCTCATGCAGGTTCGGCCGCTGGTTGGAGTGCTTCAGCGCCTCGGCAATCGCCACCGCAAGCATGTTGCACAGGTTGGCCAGCAAATCGTTGTGGGTCGCGTCGGCGATCCGGCTGTGAAAGTCCAGATCCGGTTGCAGCAAGGCTTCCGGGGTCGGTGCGGCTTCCATGCGCTGGTAAGCCTCGGCAATCGACGCGATGTCGGCGTCGGTCGCGTGCTGGGCGGCGAGGGCGGCGGCGGCCGGTTCGATGATGCTGCGCACGCTGGTCAGGACGTTGAAGAACTCGTTCTGCGGGCTGCTTTGCATCAGCCAGTGCAGTACGTCCGGGTCGAGCATGTGCCATTCGCGGCGCGGCTTGACCACAGTGCCGACGCGCGGTTTCGAATACACCAGCCCCTTGGCGACCAGCACCCGCGTGGCTTCGCGCAACACCGGCCGGCTGACCGCGTACTCCTCGCAGAGCAAGGCTTCGGCGGGCAGTTTGTCGCAGGGCAGAAAGCGTCCGGAAACAATCTGCATGCCCAGCTCCTGGACGATGCGCGAGTGCATGCTTTTACGGTCGGAAGGTTTGCGGTAATCCATGGGTAGTGGCGCGATCCTGAGCGATGGAGATGCCGCGCATCATAGCAGGCACGACACAATCTTGAGGCAGATACACACGCCAAATGTGGGAGCGAGCAAGCCCGCTCCCGCAGGGACGGCGGTGTCAGTGGGAGTGGCGCGGGACTTCAGCCCCTCGGCAACCAACAAGGAAATCAAAGTCGCAACCCTGATCCGCCTGCAGCACATGGTCGATGTACAACTGACGGTACCCACCCACCAACAACTGCTGCGGCGGTTGCAGATCCGCCATCCGCGCTGCCAGTTCAGCGTCCGGAATATCCAGATGCAAACGCCCGCTGGCGCAGTCCAGTTCGATCCAGTCACCTTCCTTCACCGCCGCCAAAGGCCCGCCGGCCGCTGCTTCCGGGGCGACGTGCAAGACAACGGTGCCGTACGCGGTGCCGCTCATCCGCGCATCGGAAATGCGCACCATGTCAGTCACGCCTTGCGCCAGCAGCTTGGCCGGCAGCCCCATGTTGCCGACTTCGGCCATGCCCGGATAACCCTTCGGCCCGCAGTTCTTCATCACCAGAATCGAGTTCGCATCGACGTCCAGTTCCGGGTCGTTGATCCGCGCCTTGTACATGTCGAAGTTCTCGAACACCACCGCGCGGCCCCGGTGCTGCATCAGTTCCGGCGTGGCGGCTGACGGTTTGAGCACTGCGCCCAGGGGGGCCAGGTTGCCGCGCAATACACAGATGCCGCCGTCGGCGCGGATCGGATTGTCGAGGGTACGGATCACTTCGTCTTCACCGTAGATCGGTGCGTCCTTGGTGTTCTCGCCGATGGATTTACCGTTGACGGTCAGCGCATTCGGATTCGGAATTAGATTGGCCTCGCCGAGGCGACGCAACACGGCCGGCAAGCCGCCCGCGTAGTAGAACTCTTCCATCAGGAAACGGCCGGACGGTTGCAGGTCGACGATGGTCGGCATGCCGCGACCGATACGGGTCCAGTCGTCCAGATCCAGCTCGACGCCGATGCGCCCGGCGATGGCTTTGAGGTGGATCACCGCGTTGGTCGACCCACCAATCGCTGCGTTGACCCGGATCGCGTTTTCGAAGGCTTCCTTGGTCAGGATCTTCGACAGTTTCAAATCCTCACGCACCATCTCGACCGCCCGCATGCCGGACATGTGCGCCAACACATAACGCCGCGCATCCACCGCCGGAATCGCCGCGTTGTGCGGCAGGGACGTGCCCAGTGCTTCGGCCATGCAGGCCATGGTCGACGCGGTGCCCATGGTGTTGCAGGTACCGGCCGAGCGAGACATGCCGCCCTCGGCCGCGAGGAAATCGTCAATCGTGATGGTGCCGGCCTTGACCTGTTCGCTGAGTTGCCAGACCACGGTGCCGGAACCGATGTCCTTGCCCTTGTGCTTGCCGTTGAGCATCGGCCCGCCGGTGACGACGATCGCTGGCACGTCGCAACTGGCCGCGCCCATCAGCAGAGCCGGGGTGGTCTTGTCGCAACCGGTCAGCAGCACCACGCCGTCAATCGGGTTGCCGCGAATCGCTTCCTCAACGTCCATGCTCGCCAGGTTGCGGGTCAGCATGGCGGTCGGGCGCAGGTTCGATTCACCGTTGGAGAACACCGGGAACTCCACCGGGAAGCCACCGGCCTCGATCACCCCGCGTTTGACGTGCTCGGCAATTTGCCGGAAGTGCGCGTTGCACGGGGTCAGTTCCGACCAGGTGTTGCAGATGCCGATGATCGGCTTGCCGTGGAACTGATGGTCGGCGATGCCCTGATTCTTCATCCAGCTGCGGTACATGAAGCCGTTCTTGTCGGCCGTGCCAAACCATTGGGCGGAGCGCAGGGTGGGTTTCTTATCAGACATGATCGATTCTCTTATTGTAAGACTATTGTTTGCGAGCTTCGGTTAAACATAAGCGCAAAATCGACGGTTTGGAAGTGTTGTTGCGTAATTAGTATTACTATATAGTCGATTTCGACGGAGGGATGGCCCTGGCGGTTTTCCGCGAGAGGCGTCCCCCAAGGTTCCATAAAAACAACAATCGGAGACCGATCTCATGAGCCAGGAACTGCGGCTTGTCCGGCGCATCACGCTGAAACTGATTCCCTTCCTGATCCTGCTGTACTTGATCGCCTACGTGGATCGCTCCGCCGTCGGCTTCGCCAAACTGCACATGGGCGCCGACATCGGCATCGGCGATGCCGCCTATGGCCTCGGCGCCGGGCTGTTTTTCATCGGCTACTTTCTGTTTGAAATCCCCAGCAACCTGATGCTCGAACGCTTCGGCGCACGGCGCTGGTTCGCGCGGATCATGATCACCTGGGGGGCGATCACCATCGGCATGGCCTTCGTCCAGGGCCCGCACAGTTTCTACGTGATGCGCTTTCTACTCGGCGCGGCGGAGGCGGGGTTCTTTCCCGGCGTTCTGTACTACATCACCCAATGGTTCCCGGTGCGCCATCGCGGCAAGATCCTCGGGCTGTTCATCCTCTCCCAACCCATTGCGATGATGATCACCGGCCCCGTGTCCGGCGGTCTGCTGGGCATGGACGGGATCCTCGGTCTGCACGGCTGGCAGTGGCTGTTCATCGTCATCGGCACCCCGGCGATCCTGCTGACCTGGCCGGTATTGCGCTGGCTGCCGGACGGCCCGCAGCAAGTGAAATGGATGGACCAGGCCGAAAAGGACTGGCTGACCGGTGAATTGAAAAAAGATCTGCAGGAATACGGCCAGACCCGTCACGGCAATCCGCTGCATGCCCTCAAGGACAAACGGGTGTTGCTGCTGGCGCTGTTCTACCTGCCGGTGACCCTGAGCATCTATGGCTTGGGCCTGTGGCTGCCGACCTTGATCAAACAGTTCGGCGGCAGTGATCTGGTGACCGGTTTTGTGTCATCGGTGCCCTACATCTTCGGGATCATCGGCCTGCTGATTATTCCGCGCAGCTCAGACCGTTTGAATGATCGTTACGGCCATCTGGCGGTGCTGTATGTGCTGGGTGCCATCGGCCTGTTCCTCAGCGCCTGGCTGTCGTTGCCGGTGGCGCAACTGGCGGCGCTGTGTCTGGTGGCGTTCGCGCTGTTTTCCTGCACGGCGGTGTTCTGGACGCTGCCGGGGCGGTTCTTTGCCGGCGCCAGTGCGGCGGCCGGGATCGCCTTGATCAACTCGGTGGGCAACCTCGGTGGCTACATCGGCCCGTTCGTGATCGGCGCGCTGAAGGAGTACACCGGCAACCTCGCTTCGGGCCTGTACTTCCTGTCCGGGGTGATGGTGTTCGGGCTGATTCTGACGGGCGTCGTCTATCGCGTGCTGGAGCGCAAGCATGTGCTCCCGGTTGACCAATTTGCAGCGAGCGCACGCGGTGCGACGCGCACCTGATTTGTTTTAACAGGAGAACAACATGCATCTGGTTCAATTCGAATTGAGTAGCGGCGAGCGCCGTGTCGGGGTGGTCGAGGACGGTCTGGTGCGTGAAGTGCAGGATGCGCGCACGGTTCGCGATCTCGCCCTGGCCGCAATCGAGGCGGGCAGCACCCTCGCGCAGCAAGTGCAAACCCTGGGACTGGGCATCAGCCATGATTACGCGCAGTTACTAAAAGACCTGCGCATCCTGCCGCCACTGGATCACCCGGACCCGGCGCACGTGCTGGTCAGCGGCACCGGCCTCACGCACCTGGGCAGCGCGTCGGCCCGGGACAAGATGCACCAGCAGGCCGGCGATGAAGCGGCGATGACCGACACCATGCGCATCTTCAAGTGGGGCGTGGAGGGCGGCAAACCGGCGGCGGGGCAGGCCGGCGTGCAGCCGGAGTGGTTCTACAAGGGTGACGGCAGCATTGTCGTGCGTCCTGGCCAGCCGTTCCCGTTGCCGCCGTTTGCCGAAGACGCCGGGGAGGAGCCGGAGATGGCCGGCCTCTACATCATCGGCCACGACGGCAAGCCGTATCGCCTCGGTTTTGCGGTGGGCAACGAGTTTTCCGATCACGTCATGGAGCGCAAGAATTACCTGTACCTGGCCCACTCGAAACTGCGCAGCTGCAGCTACGGCCCGGAACTTCGCACGGGTGATTTGCCTCAACACCTGGCGGGCACCAGTCGCATCCTGCGCGACGGCGAAGTGCTGTGGCAGAACGAGTTCCTCAGCGGCGAAGCCAACATGTGCCACAGCCTGGCGAACCTCGAATACCACCACTTCAAGTACCGCCAGTTCCTGCGTCCTGGCGATGTGCACATTCACTTTTTCGGCACCGCGACCCTGTCGTTCGCCGATGGCATCCGCACTCAACCGGGCGACGTGTTCGAAATCAGCCAGGCCGAATTCGGCGCACCGCTGGTCAACGGCATCGCACCGGTTGCAGCAGCATTCGAACCGGACAGCATCGGCACCCTTTAAGGAGATCCCATGACTCAGATTCTCGGTCACAACTACATCGGCGGTCGTCGCAGCGCGGCGGGCAACGTCAAGCTGCAAAGCGTCGACGCCACCACGGGCGAAGTACTGCCCCACGATTTTATTCAGGCCACGGAAGCGGAAGTGGATGCTGCCGCCAAAGCCGCCGCCGCCGCGTATCCGGCGTATCGCAGCCTCAGCGCCGAGCGCCGCGCGCAGTTTCTCGATGCGATTGCCGATGAACTGGATGCGTTGGGCGATGATTTCGTCGCGGTGGTCTGTCGCGAAACCGCACTGCCGGCCGGGCGCATTCAAGGTGAAAGGGGGCGCACCAGCGGCCAGATGCGCTTGTTCGCCAAAGTCCTGCGGCGCGGCGATTTCTACGGTGCGCGCATCGATCTGCCGTTGCCGGATCGTCAGCCGCTGCCCCGTCCGGATCTGCGCCAGTACCGCATCGGCCTGGGGCCGGTGGCGGTGTTCGGCGCGAGCAATTTTCCACTGGCATTCTCCACCGCCGGCGGCGATACCGCGTCGGCGCTGGCCGCCGGTTGCCCGGTGGTGTTCAAGGCGCACAGCGGCCACATGGCTACCGCCGAACTTGTCGCCGATGCGCTGATTCGTGCAGCGGAAAAAACGGCCATGCCCGCCGGCGTGTTCAACATGATCTACGGTGGTGGCGTCGGCGAATGGCTGGTCAAGCATCCTGCGATTCTGGCCGTGGGTTTCACCGGCTCGCTGCGCGGCGGACGGGCGCTGTGTGACATGGCCGCCGCCCGGCCTCAGCCAATTCCGGTGTTTGCCGAGATGTCGAGCATCAACCCGGTGATCGTGTTGCCCCAGGCCCTGGCCGTGCGCTCGGAAACCGTCGCCCGCGATCTGACCGCGTCGGTGGTGCAGGGCTGCGGTCAGTTCTGTACCAACCCGGGCCTGGTGATCGGCATTCGCTCGCCGCAATTCACCGCGTTCGTTGAGCAAGTCGCAGCGCTGATCGGCGATCAACCGGCGCAAACCATGCTCAATACCGGCACCCTCGGTAGCTACGGCAAGGGTCTGGAAAAACTCCTGGCGCACGCCGGCATCGAGCATCTGGCGGGTAATCCGCAGCAGGGCAATCAGGCGCAGCCGCAGTTGTTCAAGGCCGATGTCAGCCTGCTGATTAATGGCGATGAAGTGCTGCAGGAAGAAGTGTTCGGCCCGACCACGGTGATCGTTGAAGTGGCTGACGAGGCGCAGTTGAGCGCGGCGTTGCAGGGCCTGCATGGGCAACTGACGGCGACGATCATCGGCGAGCAGGCGGATTTCGAGCGCTTCCCGGAGCTGACGCCGTTGCTCGAGCAGAAGGTCGGGCGGATCCTGCTCAACGGTTATCCAACCGGTGTCGAAGTCTGTGATTCGATGGTTCACGGCGGGCCATATCCGGCGACGTCCGATGCCCGTGGCACTTCGGTCGGTACGCTGGCGATCGATCGATTCCTGCGCCCGGTGTGCTTCCAGAACTATCCCGACAGCCTGTTGCCGGAACCGCTGAAAAACGCCAACCCGCTGCGCATTCAGCGTTTGGTGGATGGCAAGCCATCGCGCGACGCCCTTTAACTCACACCCCATGATCGTTCCCACGCAGAGCGTGGGAACGATCAAGAGCGGGGCTTTGAGCTATCATTGGCCCTTTCCCCCTGAAAGACATGATTGCCATGACTGCCGTAACCGACACCCTTCTCAACGCCCTCGAACACTGCGGTATGGTCGAAATCGACGGCCTGCACGCTTTCGAATTCGCCCTCGACGAAGACGATAACCTGCACATCGAATGCATCGATGGCCGGGCCGCCAAGCATTGGGAGTTCACCCCGGCTCAGGTGGCGGCGGCGACGTTTGACGAAGACCTGCAGAGCTGGCTGATCGTCGGTTTTGCCAGCGACACCCAAACCGTCGGCGAACACCGTCTGGTCTGCCTCGGTGATGTACTGAGCAGCGCCGACGACGAGGATGAAACCGAATGAACATGCGTAAATTCTGGCCATTGCTGATGGCCGGCAGCGTCGGCGCGATGGGCCTTTCCAGTGCCTCGGCCGAGAGCTTCCAGTTTTTGGTGGGTTCCTACACCGCCGGCACCAGCGAAGGCCTCTACCGGATGAACTTCGACAGCGCCACCGGCCAAATAGACGCCAAACCGCTGCAAGTGATCAAAAGCGAAAACCCGTCGTGGCTGACCCTGTCGAAGGATCAGCACCGGGTGTTCGTGGTCAACGAAAACGGCCCGGGCCAGAAAGACCCGGTCGGCCGCGTCAGCAGTTATTCCATCGATCCGAAGACTCACGCCCTGACCCTGATCAATCAGGTGCAGAGCCTGGGCAACGAACCGACCCATTCGAGCCTCAGCGGCGACGCCAGCCATCTGTTCGTCAGCAATTACTCGGTGGTTGAAGATCCGGGCGGCACTCTCGCGGTATTGCCGGTAGACAGCGACGGCAAACTCAAACCGGTGGTGCAGATGAGCGCGCACCCGGCGAGCCGGGTCAACCCCGAGCGTCAGGCCTCGAACCACGTGCACTCGACGGTATCCTCGCCGGACGGTCGTTACGTGTTCTCCAATGACCTGGGTGCGGACAAGGTCTTCATCTATCAATTCGACCCGAAAGCCAATCCGGATCTGCCGCTGACCCCGGCGAAAACCGCGTCGGTGCCACTGCCCGCCGGCAGCGGCCCGCGTCATCTGCTGTTCAGTGCGGATGGCAAACATGCCTGGTTGACCATGGAAATGAGCGCCCAGGTTGCGGTGTTCGATTACCACGACGGCGTGCTGACCCAGACGCAACTGGTCGACCTGGCCGCCGGCCAGCCGACTTCCGACAAGGCCGCTGCTGCGCTGCACGCGTCCGCCGACGGCAGGTTCCTCTACGTCAGCAACCGTGGTACCGCCAATCAGCTGCTGGTGTTCGCCATCGACCCGGCCAGCGGCCAGCTCAAGGAGCTGCAGCGACGTTCGGTGGAAGGCGATCACCCCCGTGAGTTCAGCCTCGATCCAAGCGGCAAATTCCTGCTGATCGCCAACCAGAAGAGCAACCAGATTGTCGTGGTCGAGCGCGACGGCAAGACCGGTCTGCTGGGCAAAACCGTACAAAAACTGCCGATGGATGCGCCGAGTGACCTCAAGTTTCTCGTGCGTCAATAAGCCGCAGGCCCCGGTCTGCGGGGCCTGAAGCTTTGTATTAATCCTGCTGATAACAGGTAATGTTGCAAAGCATTTCAAGCGATCGACCCTCGAGCGTTAAGTTTGCTTCACGGCCCAACCGGGCAAGCAAGCCAACTGAACACGAGGGTTACCGCCATGAACTTCAATCTCTTCTCGATCATCGCCGCTTCCGCCATCTCCGCCACCGTGGCTCTGCCAGCCAGTGCCAACGTTGAAATCAGCGACAAAAAATCCCACACCCAGAGCTACACCCAGAAATACCTGCAACAAAGCGCCAACTTCTACGCCGCGCTGGATCACAAAGCTCAACACTGAAATTTCCGTCACGCCCTGGAACTGCCCAAGGCTGCGATCCTTTGATCTTGTTTCTCAAAAAGCAAAATCAAAAGATCGCAGCCTTGGGCAGCTTTTTGCCTGCGTAATGACCGGCGATAGCTATTTTCAAACGGCGAGATAGACCGGCTAAATAATCAACGAAGCTGATGGTTACTATGCCAAACCCTGAGTGGTTACCCCGGCTTTTTTGATCGATTCTGTGGACCTCGAAACATTGTCCACAGAGCACACATCATGGCCAGTTCAATCATCACTTCCGCCAAACGCGGCGCCTACCTGGCCATCGGTCTGTACCTGGTCATGGTGCTGTTTGTCAGTCTGGCGTCGCAGTCGCAACACAGCTTCGAAGCACCGATCGACGTCGCCCATCCCGGCATCCAGTTCGAACTCCGTTCGCAAAACGCGGCGGTGGACTCAGCTGAACTCGCGGGAGTCGGCGGAGCATGAAAGGTTACAGACTTTGGGTCATTGCCGGACTGGCGTTCATGACCAACGGCGCTTCCCTGTTGGGATACGGCCAGGGTTCGGTCGGCGGACTCGCCCGGGCCATAGAGGCCAACCATAACATCGCGCACAACATCGAACGGGCCAATGTGCTGGGGTTGCTGGCCGGCAATCCACCGATGAAAACCCCCAGCGGTTTTCTCGGTCCGTTCGAGGTGGATTGCTCGGCCATCGGCATGTGTGAAGTGCTGGCGTAACGCGCCTACTTTTTCATGATGCCGGTGAACAGCTCCGATTCCAGAAACCGCTGCAACCAGGCCTGCAACCGCACGTAAGGCGTCTGCGCGAACCAGTCACGATCAACATGGGCGAACTGGCGAACGAACGGCAACAGCGCGATGTCGGCCAGGCTCGGATGCGCGGTCAACAAGTAATCGCGACCCTCGAGCAGCTCATCAAGCCGCTGCAAGAACAACGCACCTTCCGCGCGATAAACCTCCATCGGCTGTTCCGGATAACGCTCGGCGTACTTGTAGTGATTCAGGTGAATCTTGAACACTTGATCGTTGGCTTCAATCAACTCGGCGATCCTTGAATCGCCCCCCAGCAACCACTCATCCGGATCGTTCTGCGCCAGCGCCCAGCGCATGATCTCCAGGCTTTCGTCGATCACCTGACCACCTGCATCCAGCACCGGCACCGTGCCCTTGGGCGAGATCGCCAGCATTTCGGCGGGTTTGGCCTTGAGGCTGACTTCGACGATGTCCACCGGCACGCCCGAATAACGCAGGGCCATCCGTGCCCGCATCGCGTACGGGCAGCGGCGGAAGGAATACAGCGTGTTCATTTCACCTCCAGGGTGCTCAAACCGTTGCCCTGACGTTGTACCTGAATCTGCACCGGAATCCGTTCGTGCATTTCCTGCACGTGGGAAATCACCGCGACCTTGCGGCCCTGCGCCTGTAAGCCGTCGAGGGCGTCCATGGCCAGTTGCAGGGATTCCGGATCGAGGCTGCCGAAACCTTCGTCGATGAACAGCGATTCGATCTTCAACGTGCTCGACGCCATCGAGGCCAGACCCAGGGCGAGGGCCAGCGACACCAGGAAGGTTTCGCCGCCGGACAACGAATGCACCGAGCGCAGTTCGTCGCCCATTTCGGTGTCCATCACCAGCAGGCCGAGCATGCTGCCGCCGCGCTTGAGGCGATAGCGCTTGACCAGTTGCCGCAGCTGCACGTTGGCGTGATGCACCAGCAGGTCGAGGTTGTAGGCCTGGGCGATCTTGCGGAAGGTGTCGCCGGTGGCCGAGCCGATCAGCGCATTGAGTCGCGCCCAGCGCTGATACTCGGCATAGGCGTCGGCGATCTGCTGCGCCAGCGCCTGATTGGCGTTCTGGCGGCGCTGGTCTTCGGCCTGCTCGGCGCGCAGTTCGGCGCATTGCTGTTCGCTGGCCGTGCACTGGTTTTGCAGGTCGGCGAGGGCGCTGGCGAGTTGTTCTGCATCCAGGTTGCCGTTGTGTTGCGCCTGATGCTCGAGCAGGCGTTGATCGCGTTCCTGCAACAACACCTTGGCCTGTTCAACGGCTTTTTCGTTGCGCTGCAAGCGCTGGCGCAGTTGGTCGACCTGTGCATCATCAATCCGCAGCAGGTCTTCCAGGCCGCCGTCATCCAGCTCCGGATGGCGAGCGCGCCAGTTGGCAATCTTGCCGGCCAGATCACGGTCTTCGGTTTCCAGCGCTTGCAGACGCTCTTGCTGCGCTTTCAGTTCGGCGGTGATTTGCACCAGCTGCGTACGCGCCTCCTGTAGCGCCTGAGTCGTCGTGGATTCGGCGTTGCGCGCCTGTTCCACCGCCTGCTCCAGTTGCTGCTGCCAATGCTCGGCGCCGCTGTGATCGCCCAACAATTGCGCAAGCTTCTGCTGGCTGGCGAGTTGCTGTTCGGTCAGCGTGTTGAGTTGCTGTTCAGCGTTTTGCAGCTGCTGCACACGACCCTGTTGGCGATCCTGTTCCTTCTCAAGCGTCTGCTGGCGTTGTTGCTGCTCGGCCAGTTCTTCCTTCTGCTGATCGACTTGCGCCAGACGTTCGGCGATCTGCCGGTCAAGTTGCATGAAGGTCGCAGCCGGTTCAGCGCGCAAGGCATCGAGTGTGTCGCTCGGCAACAGCGTGGCGAAGGCTGCCAGCTCTTCGTCCAGGCGCTGGCGGTCGGCGCTCAGTTCGCGTTGCTGATTGCTCAGGTGCTGCGCCGCTTGCTGGTGCGCCGTCTCGGCCTGACGCAATTGCTGGGTCAGACGCGCCGCGTCCTGTTGCAGCGTGAGCAGGACGGTCTGGCGCTGTTCGTCCTGAGTGATGCTTTGATTGAGTTGATCGTTCTGGCGGGTGAGCCACGCGGCGCGCTTGTCACTGTCCTGATTCAGCAACGATGCCGCGAGCGGATGCGCCTCGATGCTCGGCGTCAGCGATTGTTGCTGAGCGGCCAGTTGTTCCTGCTGTTGCAGCAACTCTTTCTGTTGGGCAATCACGCCACCGACGCTGGCGCGCAGCTCGGTGAGCTTTTCTTTCAGTTGATCGACCGCGTGCTGCGCGCTGGCCTGCTCGCTTTCATCGTGGCGGCCGAGGCTTTGCAGCAGGGCTTCCGGCTGGTGATACGGATGCTCGTTGCTGCCACAGACCGGACACGGCTGGTCGTCCTGCAATTGCGCACGCAGCTCTTCGACACTGGCACTGCGCGCCAGACGCTGACGCTCGAGCAATTCACGGGTGATGTTGAGGGTTTGCTCGGCAACGGTCAGCTCGGACTTGGTTTTCACCCCGTCCTGGGTCAGGCGCTCGCGCTCCTGTTGCGCATCGAGCTGGCGCTGTTGCAGCTCGGAACTGCGTTTGTCCACCTCCTGCTGACTGGCCCACAGGCGCGTCAGGTCTTCGACGGCGCGCAGTTGCTTGCGGTTGTCCTGCAACAGAGTGCCGAGGATGCCGATCTGTTCGGCGACGGCGTCCGGTTCGGCGCCAGCCTCTTTGAACAACACTTCCAGCTGCTGCTTCTGTGTGGCGAGCGCTTCGGTGGCGCGGGTGGCGTTCTCTTCGAGAGAAGTCAGTTCGCTTTGACCCTTGTTCAACCGATTGCCGATCAGCATCAGTTGCTGCAAGCGGTCACGGTAGGCATTCCAGGCTTCACTCAACGGTGCCAGATGAGCGCTTTGCTCGAGATCGGCGGCGATGCGCTGCAAACGTTCGGCGACTTGTTTTTGCTGATCGAGCAGGGTCTGGATCGTGCTTTGGCCTTGGGTGCAGGCCTGCTCAGCGGCTTGCTTGGCTTCGGTGCCGGACGCGACCTCCTTGGCGAGGCGGGCGAGGGTGCTTTGCTCATCGAAGGCCTGGCGCAACAGCGGTGCGCTGTCGCTTTGCTGCGTTTGCGCCTGGGTCAGGGCGATCTGCGCGGCGGCGAGATCCTGTTCCAGTCGTGTCTGGCGCTCAGCCAATTCGCCTTGTTGCCGGGTGTGCGCGTTGATCTGTTCCGCCAGCGGCGTCAGCAGTGCATCCAGTTCGGTTTTGCGGGCGAATTGGTGCCGTTGCGGAGCGAGCTGTTCCAGGCGGGTGAGCTTCAGACGCTCATCGGCCAGCGACTCGCGTTCGTGCTCGGCGCTGCGCAGTTGTTCGGCGGCGGCGTGTTGCGAGTCTTGCAGCCGCAGCAGTTCCTTGAGCCAGTCGTGCTGCTGCTCGATCTGCTTGAGCTGCGCCTGCTGCAACTTCAGTTGTTGCTGGGCGGCATTGAAGCGCTCGTCCAGCTCCGCGCGGGCCTCGGGGGCCAGCGGGGTCACGCCGGTGGCCTGATCCTGCAACTGCTTGTGGGCTTCGCGGGCCTCTTTGGTCTTGTCGAACGCGCGACGGCCGAGGCGGGTGTAGAGCGCGGTGTCGGTGAGTTTTTCCAGCAGTTCGCTGCGGTCGTTGTCATCGGCCTTGAGGAAGGCACTGAACTCGCTCTGGGCCAGCAGCACGGCGCGGGTGAACTGTTCGAAGTTCAGGCCCAGCGCGGCTTCGAGCTGAGTCTTGTATTCGCCTTTCTGGCTGGCGAGCAGTTGATCCTGATCGATGTCGCGCAGGCTCTGACGGCTGGCCTGCAACTTGCCGCCGGCCTTTTCCCGGGCGCGGTTGGCTTCCCAGCGCGCACGGTAGCGACGGCCGTCGACGCCGACAAAATCCACTTCGGCAAAGCCTTCGCCCGTACCGCGACGTAGCAGGGTGCGCGGGTCACCGGTGGCGATTTCGCCGTCGGCGTCCGGCACCTTGGCGTCACGGCTAGTGTTGTTCAAACGCGGCACAGAGCCAAACAACGCCAGGCACAGCGCATCGAGCAAAGTACTTTTGCCGGCGCCGGTCGGGCCGGTGATAGCGAACAGGCCAGCGCTGGCCAGCGGTTCGGCGGTGAAGTCGATTTCGAACGGGCCGGCCAGCGAGGCGAGGTTCTTCAAACGAATGGCGAGAATCTTCATGGCTGCTCGCCCTCCATTTGTACGTCTTGCAGCAGTTCGGCGAAGTCCTTGAGGGTTTGCTCGTCGACCTCGCTGCCGTAGTTATCGAGCCAGGCGCGGCTGAACAATTCCTGCGGTGTGAGCTGATCCAGTTCGATCAGCGCGCTGCCGTCCTCGGCGCCGTCAGCGCCCCGGTTGCCAGCGTATTCGGCGGCGATTCGCACCAGTCGCACAGCCTTGCCTTGCAGGGCGCTTTCGACCTGATGGCGCAGATCCGGTTGTGGCTCGTCGAGGCGCACCCGCACTTCCAGCCAAGGCTGGCGCTGGGTTTCGGCCAGCAGGTCGATGTTCGGCAGGTCGGCCAGTTGCAGCAGGATTTCCGCCAGTGGCGCAGGGCCGAGGCGCTGCAGATTGACGGAGCGGGGGATCAGCATTGGCTCGACGCTGACCAGGGTTTCGCCGTCCAGAACGATGTCGAGAATCTGGTGTTGATAGGCGATTTCAGAGAACGACAACGGAATCGGCGAGCCGCTGTAGCGAATCCGCTCTTCACCGTTGACCTTCTGCGGCTTGTGCAAATGGCCGAGCGCGACATAACTGATGCTCGGCCCGAACAGACTGGCGGGCAGCGCTTCGGCGTTGCCGATGATCAGGCTGCGCTCGGAGTCTTCCGACACCGAGCCGCCGGCCATGTGCGCATGGCTGATGGCGACCAGCGCCTGACCCGGTTGACGCTTGGCATTGGCCGCTTCGATCAACCATTCATGCACTTGGCCAATCCCGCGCAGATAGTTGTCGCCCAGATGCGCGCCGGTCACTTCGGCAGGCCGCAGGAACGGCAGCGCCAGGCACCACGCGGCGATCTCGCCGGACGCATTCGGCAGCGGCAACAGCAGACGTTCCGCATCCAGCTGCCCGTCATCCAGCCACAACACCCGGCCCAGCGCATGGGTGCGCAAACGCCGCATCAACGGCGCGGGCAGTTCGATCCGCGAACCGGAGTCGTGGTTGCCGGCGATCATCACGATGGTCAGCGACGGCTGCTGTTCGTGGGCGCTGACGATGAAGTCGTAGAGGCGTTCCTGGGCTTTGACCGGCGGATTGACCGTGTCAAAGATGTCGCCGGCGATCAGCAGCACGTCCGGCTGCGCCAGCTTCAATTGGCGCAGCAGCCACTCGAGAAAACAGGCGTGCTCGAAATCGCGTTCCTGGCCGTGCAGGTTCTGCCCAAGGTGCCAGTCGGAGGTGTGAAACAGACGCAAGGCTGACTCCGCAATATAAAGAGGTGATGGCCGCCGGGATGAGCGGGCGGCGAAAGAGGGGAGAGTTTACAGATTATTGCGCCGGGTAGGCTTGTCCGGGGGCGGGGGCCGCGATCTCGGTGAGCCCATTAATTGACGACTCGGCACCGGTTACCTACCATCGCGCCACTATATTGATATCGTTTTTGGGGTCTGGCGACTCGTCGTGCTTCAACCTGCACGCCACGATAGCTCACAGAGACATTGAGTCTGGAGCAAGCGCAATGAAACGGGTTAATTCGATACCTTCCGTTACTGACAATCCAGCGTATTTTTCCTGGAAAAAACAGTGGTCGAATCAGGAAGGCCTGGACGTTTATTCGTACATCTTCGATCAATGCCAGCCCGAACATATTCTGTTGTTTTCAAAAATGCTCTTCCCGGATTTTGTGGTGAAAGAGGGTGGCGTATTTTTAGCGCGGAATTTCTCGACTGAAGTGTTTGATAGGTGCTCTGGCCTTGCCTCTGGTGATATTTCAAAGACTGAAAAGTTATTGAATGTTGTGAGGATCTATGACGTTTTTGGCCAAGTTGCTGCTGGTGTTTCGGATGACGTGTTTCTTCAATTGTGCAATGTGATGGGTTTTGCGTGGCGCATGGTGATGAAAGAAAAATTTCCAGAGAAGGTGTTTTGTGTAGAGGTGTCGAACTCGGAGCAGAACTATGGCCCGGATATTACTTTCTACCAGGTTGAATCGTTGAGTCCGGGAGCCGAGGCATGAGGTTTCGGGATCTGGAGCAAGGACCGGATGTTTACGGGACCCCGGGAAAGCTCTCGTCGTTGGATGAATGGTATTTGTCCGTGCGCGATACACCCTTGGATTGCTTGAGTGTGGGAGATGTCTGTCGTGCATTGAGGCAGGATTTGCATGTGCGGGAACTGCTGCCCATTGGCATCGCTTTACTGACCGAAGACGTTCTGGAAGGCGATAGATATGACGGAGAACTGCTGGTTGCGCTGGCGGGTTTGAGAACTGTGTATTGGCACGAGAATGTCGAAGCATCCCGCAAGGCTGTTATTGCTGTGGCAGAAGTGAATCGCTTGAATGCTGACGCCGAGCTGTTAAAGGCTGCTTCAGCCCTGACAGGTTGCTTGAGATGACTATGGTTTTTAGCTTGTTGGGTCGCGGTGATCTGGGATTGATTCGCGCTGGTATGACGCGAGACCAGTCCCGAGTGACCCTTGGTGGAAAGTTTGATGAGTTTTTCAAGACTGAAGATTCGGCAGTGCCGACGGATGCTTATGATGATCTAGGCGTTCACATGTACTTTGATGAGAGTTTCATTGTCGTTGGTGTTGAATTTTTAAAGTGGAGTGAGCTTGTTTGGGGGGATCAGAAACTGGTCGGTGAAGACGCTCTGGTGATACAGCGGTTTCTGAAAAGCCGAGGACAAACGCTGGTTTTCAACAACTCGGGTTTTGATGTTGTTGATATGGGTTTGAAGTTTTACGTGCCTGACTTCGAAGAAGATGACGCCATCGTCGAGGCTGTGTATGTAGAGCTTTATCGCGCCTGATGAAGACTTCAAAAGTAATTAAGGTCGCAGAATCCTTGAGTGTTGTGCTGATTGATCGACTTGGGCAGGAATCACTTTTCGATGAGGCTGAGTGCTCGAGAAATATCTATTTAATAGATGAAGCCGGTCGTAGGGTTTGGCAAGTCTTTTCTGACTTTGACGCCCATGCGGGTCCCTTCACAAATATCATCCTCAATGAGAGGGGGCTTAAAGGTTATAGATGGGATGGTGGTATGTATGAGATTGATATCGAAACGGGAAGGGCGGTTCCTGGCGAGTTTATGAAGTAGGTGCTAACAGACAATGAGCCAGATAAAAGTGGAAACTCGTTGCTCAGGATCGAAAAGCGAAAAAGGCGATAAATGACCGCAGGGGTTGCGATGAAGGATGGAGAAGTGTTCCGAAAGACGTTGATTGACTTGATTGCCGAAAAGTGGGGCACTTTCGAGGCTGAGAGTTGGGCGGCCGACTATAGGCTGAATTGGAATGACGAACTGTCGGAATTGATGGGTAACGCTGTGTCCGATGTTTCGAGAGTCGCGCAAGCATTGAAAAATAAAGATGACGTTGAGTTGTGTGTGGCGGCGGGAAGGGCACGTACGGGTTTTTTGGATCTGTCAAATTTTTTTAGAGGAATATTTGATGATTTCGATGCACTGGTCAGAGAAGCCGAGTGGCAAGAAATACCAGACGACTATGTTTACGATAAAAGGATTAAATAAATCTGTCCCCTTTGTATTCTAACTGTGTCAACTGCTCAATTGCTACTGACGCAACCCTGGCAGGAAATCCAGCTTCGGCATTACCCATACTGTCAACAGATGGAGTCTCAATCACGGTGTTGGAGACGCAGTACGGAGCAAGATTTTTAGGGGTGCCATCTTCGGAAAGCATTACTCAGAAAATGCTTGATGCGGGGGCGGGCGCGCGAGGTATAGTCTATGGCTCTTATGGCCCGGGGCAGCCAGGGCATGTGTTTAATGTTATGAATCAGAATGGGGAAGTTAAATTCTTAGACGGACAGACCGGGAAGGTTGCCAAACTCGATAAGTTCGTATCATTCAAGCTTCTGAGGACAAATTAATGATTACTTATGAAAAGTCTCTAGAGATTGTGAATGAGTACTTGCGGAAGTCTAATATTCCGCTAGCGATAACCTATTCGGAAGAGTTTTTAGATGGTTGGATGTTCTGTTTTGATTCGAAAGAATATGTTGAAACGGGGGAGTTTTCCGCGCAATTGGCGGGTAATGGACCGTTGTTAGTCGATAGGGATACAGGTGAGTTGCATTCTTTTGGAACTGCGCGTCCTCCGAAAGAGTACTTGGAAGAGTATTCCGAAAAGAAGCGGCGTAAGATTTAGTTTCACAAAAAGAAACAAAAAGTGGGCAAGCAAAAAAAGGGTAAAAGGGGGCGGGGTTAAAAGGGGACGGATTTATTTGAATTAATTTTCCCGTCCTGAATAAGGTTTACACCTTCTGATCTATTTTCAGGAGGACGTAATGGAAACGGCTAAAAGGCGTAGTCA
>NZ_JBJXHJ010000020.1:0-121303 GCF_046487845.1 Pseudomonas sp. PHC1 | reverse complement strand
TGGCGTACGGTTACCGGGATAGCGAATTCTTTTTCATGAAGATCAAGAGCGTGTTTCCCGGCAATCCGTGATGAACCAAAAAAACCCACTGTTATATCAGTGGGCTTTCGGGTGTCGCCAATCAGCGCTTAGTGGTGCTCACGGGTCGCACGGAATTTCACGTCCGGCCAGCGCTCTTCCATCAGGGCCAGGTTGACGCGGGTCGGGGCGAGGTAGGTCAGGTGACCGCCGCCGTCCAGTGCCAGGTTTTCCACGGCCTTGTTGGAGAATTCCTCGAGCTTCTTTTTGTCGCTGCATTCGATCCAGCGCGCGGAGTACACGGTAATCGGCTCGTAGGAGCACTCGACCTTGTATTCCTCTTTCAGGCGGCTGGCGACCACATCGAACTGCAGCACACCGACGGCGCCGAGGATGATGTCGTTGCTGCGCTCCGGGAAGAACACCTGGGTCGCGCCTTCTTCAGCCAGCTGCTGCAGGCCCTGGCGCAGTTGCTTGGATTTCAGCGGGTCGCGCAGGCGTACACGGCGGAACAGTTCCGGGGCGAAGTGCGGGATGCCGGTGAAGCCCAGGGTTTCGCCTTCGCTGAAGGTGTCACCGATCTGGATCGTGCCGTGGTTGTGCAGACCGATGATGTCGCCGGCGTACGCTTCTTCCAGTTGTTCACGCTCGGACGAGAAGAACGTCAGGGCGTCGCCGATGCGCACGTCCTTGCCGGTGCGCACGTGGCGCATCTTCATGCCTTTTTCGTACTTGCCGGAGCAGATCCGCATGAAGGCAATACGGTCGCGGTGTTTCGGGTCCATGTTCGCCTGGATCTTGAAGATGAAGCCCGAGAACTTCTCTTCCACCGGCTCCACGGTGCGCTCGTTGGCCACACGCGGCAGCGGACGCGGGGCCCAGTCAACCACGGCGTCGAGCACATGGTCGACTCCGAAGTTGCCCAGTGCGGTACCGAAGAACACCGGGGTCAGTTGCCCGTCGATGAACTCCTGCTGGTTGAACTCGTGGCAGGCGCCCTGCACCAGTTCCAGCTGTTCGAGGAAACGCTCGTACTCGTCGCCCAGGTGTGCGCGGGCTTCGTCGGAGTCGAGTTTCTCGATGATCTTGGTTTCGGTGCGTTCATGACCATGACCGGCGGTGTAGACGATGATGTAGTCGTCCGCCAGGTGGTACACGCCCTTGAAGTCGCGGTAGCAACCGATCGGCCAGGTAATCGGCGCCGCCTTGATCTTCAGGACGGCTTCGATTTCGTCGAGCAGTTCGATCGGGTCGCGGATGTCACGGTCGAGTTTGTTGATGAAGCTGACGATCGGCGTGTCACGCAGACGGCAGACGTCCATCAGGGCAATCGTACGTGGCTCTACACCTTTACCGCCGTCGAGGACCATCAAGGCCGAGTCCACCGCGGTCAGGGTACGGTAGGTGTCTTCGGAGAAGTCTTCGTGGCCCGGGGTGTCGAGCAGGTTGATCATGTGTTCGCGATACGGGAACTGCATGACCGACGTGGTGATCGAGATGCCCCGCTGCTTTTCCATCTCCATCCAGTCGGATGTCGCGTGGCGGTCGGATTTACGGGATTTCACCGTACCGGCCACGGCAATCGCCTTGCCCATCAGCAAGAGCTTTTCGGTGATGGTGGTTTTACCGGCATCGGGGTGGGAAATAATGGCGAAAGTGCGGCGTTTCGCGACTTCGGCGGCCTGTCTGGTCATGGGAAATCGCCTGGCGGTGATTCAAAAAAGGGCAGCGATTATAGCCCAACTCGATTCAATAACCGAACCGTTGAGCACATTAAGGGTGGCCAAATGCTGCCTCAGATGGGAACCTTTCAAAGCACGGAGACGTCCATCCCCTGTTACGACTTTTCGTCAGGGGCTGAAAAATCAGCAAGTTAGCCTGACGAGGCTGCGCTCATGGCTCGCTTTCGGACCGCTTTTGCCGGGCTGAAAAAAAGCCGCTTCTCGCGAACGACTCTCCCGGCAGCCAAGGCTTGGCATGCCAGACGGGACTGCGTTCGCCGACTAAAAAAGGAGTCCGCCTGTGGCTATCCGCTATGGCAAAGGGCTGATGGGAGGTGCGGTGGTGATCGCGCTCCTGGCCCTGCTGGTCCACTGGATCGGCATCAACACGATTGAACACTACCGCGACGATTTGTTGTTTTACCTGCAAGCTCATCTGATTCTCGTCCTCGCTTCAATGCTGGCTGCCCTGATCGTGGGCCTCCCCGCCGGCATCTTCCTGAGCCGCCCGACCATGGTCGGCCGCGCCGAACGCTTCATGCAGATCTTCAACATCGGCAACACCGTGCCGCCACTGGCCGTACTGGCGATTGCCCTGGGGATTCTCGGCATCGGCAGCGGTCCGGCGATCTTCGCCCTGTTCCTCGCTTCACTGTTGCCGATTGTGCGCAACACCTACGAAGGCCTGAAAAACGTCCAGGGCTCGCTGAAAGAGGCTGCCGTCGGCATCGGCATGACTCCAAGCCAGGTGCTGTGGAAAGTCGAGTTGCCCAACGCCGTGCCGATCATCGTCGGCGGTGTGCGAGTGGCGCTGGCGATCAACGTCGGTACCGCGCCGCTGGCCTTCCTGATCGGCGCCAACAGCCTTGGCAGCCTGATCTTCCCCGGCATCGCCCTGAACAATCAGCCGCAACTTCTGCTCGGCGCCGCGTGCACCGCGCTGCTGGCCCTGCTGCTCGATGGCGTGGTCACCCTTGCCAGCCGTCTCTGGCTGGAACGCGGTTTGCGCCCGTCTTGAGGCTTTGCAAAGGAATATTTATGAAAAGACTCAGTTTGATTCTGGGCTGCGTGCTGCTGTTCGCAGGCATCGCCCAAGCCGCCGACAAACCGGTGATTCGCCTCGGCGCCCGGGTATTCACCGAGCAGACCTTGCTTGCGGAAATCACCGCACAATACCTGCGCAGCAAAGGCTACGACGCGCAGATCACTGGTGGTCTGGGCAGTAACCTGGCCCGCAGCGCCCACGAAACCGGGCAACTGGACATGCTCTGGGAATACACCGGCGTGTCGCTGGTGGCCTACAACCACGTCACCGAAAAACTCGACAGCGCACAGTCCTACGCAAGGGTGAAAGAACTCGACGCAAAAAAAGGCCTGGCCTGGCTCACTCCGTCGAAATTCAGCAACACCTACGCCCTCGCCTTGCCAAAAAAAGTCGCTGAGGAATATCCGCAGATCAGCAACATCAGCCAGTTGAACGACGTGCTGAAGGCTGAAGCCAAGACCAATCACCTGGTCGCGCTGGACACCGAGTTCGCCAACCGCTCCGACGGTCTCAATGGCATGGTCAAGCTGTACGACATGAACCTGACCCGCCAGAACATCCGGCAAATGGACGCCGGGCTGGTCTACACCGCACTGCGTAACGGTCAGGTGTTTGCCGGTCTGGTCTACACCACCGACGGTCGCCTCAACGCCTTCGGCCTGAAGCTTTTGGAAGACGACAAGCATTACTTCCCGGACTACACCGCTGCGCCGGTCGTGCGTCAGGCCTACCTCGACGCCCACCCGCAACTGGCCGAGCAACTGAAACCGCTGGCCGAGCTGTTCGACGACGAAACCATGCGCCAGCTCAACGCGCGGGTCGATGTCGATCACGAGAGCCCGTCGAAAGTCGCTGCCGATTTCCTGCGCCAGCACCCACTGAACTAAAGGAGGAAAAGTCATGGAATTTTTGAACGCCTTTTCCCACCTCGACTGGCAGCAGGTGATGCACCTGACCTGGCAGCACATCACCCTGGTCGGCATCGCCGTCAGTCTGGCGATCCTCATCGGCGTGCCGCTGGGCATTTTGATGACGCGCTTCCCGAGCCTCGCCGGTCCCTTGCAGGCCAGCGCCACGGTGCTGCTGACCGTGCCGTCGATTGCCCTGTTCGGCCTGCTGCTGCCGTTCTACTCGAAATTCGGCCAGGGCCTCGGCCCGATGCCAGCGATCACCGCCGTGTTCCTTTATTCACTGCTGCCGATCATGCGCAACACCTACCTCGCCCTGACCGGCGTCGAGCCGGGCATCCGTGAAGCCGCACGCGGCATCGGCATGACCTTCGGCCAGCGCCTGCGCATGGTCGAGTTGCCGATCGCAGTGCCGGTGATCCTCGCCGGCGTGCGCACCGCCGTGGTGATGAACATCGGCGTGATGACCATCGCCGCGACCATCGGCGCCGGCGGCCTCGGTGTGCTGATCCTCGCCTCCATCAGCCGCAGCGACATGTCGATGCTCATCGTCGGCGCGCTGCTGGTCAGTCTTCTGGCCATTTTCGCTGACCTGTTTCTCCAATGGCTGCAACGCTCGTTGACTCCAAAAGGACTCCTCAAATGATCGAACTTCAAAACCTCAGCAAAACCTTCCAAAGCAACGGCAAAGATGTGAAAGCCGTGGACTCGGTAAGCCTGACCGTCAATGAAGGCGAAATCTGTGTGTTCCTCGGGCCATCGGGCTGCGGCAAAAGCACCACGCTGAAAATGATCAACCGCCTGATCAAGCCGACCTCGGGCAAGATCCTGATCAACGGCGAAGACACCAGCGACCTCGACGAAGTGACCCTGCGCCGCAACATCGGTTACGTGATCCAGCAGATCGGTCTGTTCCCGAACATGACCATCGAAGAGAACATCGTCGTCGTGCCGAAACTGCTCGGCTGGGACAAACAGAAATGCCACGACCGCGCCCGCGAACTGATGAGCATGATCAAGCTTGAACCCAAGCAATATCTGCATCGTTACCCGCGCGAACTGTCGGGCGGCCAGCAGCAACGGATCGGCGTGATTCGCGCCCTGGCGGCGGATGCACCGCTGTTGCTGATGGACGAACCGTTCGGCGCGGTCGACCCGATCAACCGCGAGATGATCCAGAACGAGTTCTTCGAGATGCAGCGCGCGCTGAACAAGACCGTGATCATGGTCAGCCACGACATCGACGAAGCGATCAAGCTCGGCGACAAGATCGCAATCTTCCGCGCCGGCAAGCTGTTGCAGATCGACCACCCGGACACCCTGCTCGCCCATCCGGCGGACGACTTTGTCAGCAACTTTGTCGGCCAGGACAGTACCCTCAAACGCCTGTTGCTGGTGAAAGCCGAGGACGCCGCGGACAACGCGCCGTCGGTCAGCCCGGAAACCCCGGTGGCCGATGCGCTGGAGTTGATGGACGAACATGACCGTCGCTACGTCGTTGTGACTGACGCTGAGAACAAGGCCCTGGGCTATGTGCGCCGTCGCGACCTGCACCGTCAGACCGGTACCTGCGCGCAGTTCCTGCGCGAGTTCAACGCCACGGCGGCCTACGACGAGCATTTGCGCATCCTGTTGTCGCGGATGTACGAGTTCAATCGTTCGTGGTTGCCGGTGATGGATGCCGAGCGGGTGTTTCTGGGCGAAGTGACTCAGGAATCGATTGCCGAGTATTTGAGTTCGGGTAAATCCCGTGGAGGCAAGACCAGCATCGTGTCGCCGGCGGAAGTAGCTTTGGCGTGATGCGCGGGCGGTGAAAAGGGCGGTGCTTGCGGGTCAGCACCGCCCTTTTTGGTTCAGGAGGAAATGGCCTGATCGGCGGGGATGTACTGGAATGTAGCGTCTTCCGCCGTTGTCCGTGGAAGCGTGATTTTTATCATTGGAATCCAGATCCCGGTTTGCGTCTTGAAATCACGCTGATCGTATTGCGCGTCGACCTTGCCTGTATCGTCGAGGTAGAACAGCGCCTGAATGGGCAAACTGCTGCCCAGACCCTGTCCCCATTTTTCAAGGACGAACTCGTTCTGGGTATTGAACGCGAATTGCCCTCCTTGCGCCTGCGCCTTGAGCGCCTCGTTGAACGCAACGGTAGCTGCCTGATTCAAATGATCTCTGACATCGAATCCGCAAAGATGGTGATATTTATTCGGCTGACTATTGTAGTGAGCAAGGTATTGCGCAGCCGTATTGATATTTTGCGACTGGCACGGAATCCCGCTCGGTACCCCCGGCACTTGACCACAACCATCGTCGTTACGTGACGACGTTGCACCGTCCACGGGAAAGAAACAACGAATTTCCGGTTCTATCTTGCCCGAAGCGGCGAAGAAGTAAGGGGAAAATATAAAGCCATTGTTATAGCCGAACACCAACTTGCTGAACTTGGAATCCTTGCGCAGAAAAGAGAAAGAGACCGCATGGGAACTGGGATTTGGATCCCAGAAATGGTACTGCGTGGAGCGCTTGGTTGCGCGCAGCATCACGCCAGAGCAAAGAAATGGCGGCGCCGACGGGTTGGCCCGACACATCGTAATCAGGTTGTTATATGCCTCCGTCAAATAGGCTGCTATTTGCGCCCCGGTTGCGAAAGGCACTCGGCTTTGAGGGGGGGGCGGCTCATGAGTTGCACACCCGGCAAAAAGCAATGCAATCAGTACCCACGAAAATATCTTCATTACTGTGATGCCCCCCGATCACTGGACTTTTAAAATCGATGGCTGCTCTTGGCCTGATTTAAAGAACCATTGGTCTCTGATGGATGTGAATGTTTTAGGCCTTGTCACCCTAATCAAGATCAGGATTTTTCACACCTGTCGGAAATGACAGTCACCCTCGTTTATTCAATACGTATTTGAGATTAAAACCGTCCAGCTTATTTCCGCACTTGGCTGCAAACAAACGTTCGAAAAATCGACACGGAGGGAACATCAGCCTGTCACGCAGGTCGGTTACACCCGTGACCGAGCGCTACCGCACGACGGAAGCGTGCAAAAACGCGACATTTTTTGTTGATCTCGGGCCCCTCACGCCCTAAAGTTCGCGCCGAACGTCCATGCTGGAAACGATCCATCCGGCTCAAGTACTGACGACGAGACAGCAAGGCCAAGGGCTGCGACCCCAGATCGTTTGAGCGTAGCGAGCGCAGGCAAGACAAGGCGGAAAAGGCGAGGAAGCGGAGTTTACTGGTTGTAAATGAGCACTCCGAGCCTCTTCCCAACGCAGTATTGCCAGGCGCAGTAGCTCTCGAACGATCTGAATGGCCTTTTTGCTTTCGGCGCCATTGCCTTGGGAAGTAGGCGAACCAAAGTGGGGATACGGAGGACGTTCATTTGCACCCATTGATTACTAACGTTTGCCAGTAGGAGCTCCCAGGTATGTCGATCCAGGTCGAAGACTATTTCGCGCGCGAAACCTTTCAGAAAATGAAGGCGTTCGCCGACAAACAGGAAACCCCGTTCGTGGTGATTGACACCGCGATGATCGCCCAGGCCTATGATGACCTGCGCGCCGGTTTCGAATTCGCCAAGGTCTACTACGCGGTCAAGGCCAACCCGGCCGTCGAGATCATCGACCTGCTCAAAGAGAAAGGCTCGAGTTTCGACATCGCTTCGATCTACGAGCTGGACAAAGTGCTGAGCCGTGGCGTCAGCCCGGACCAGATCAGCTACGGCAACACCATCAAGAAATCCAAGGACATTCGCTACTTCTACGAGAAGGGCGTGCGTCTGTTCGCAACCGACTCGGAAGCCGACCTGCGCAACATCGCCAAGGCCGCACCGGGCGCCAAAGTCTATGTGCGCATCCTGACCGAAGGCTCGACCACCGCCGACTGGCCACTGTCGCGCAAATTCGGCTGCCAGACCGACATGGCCATGGACCTGCTGATCCTCGCCCGTGACCTGGGCCTGGTGCCTTACGGCATCTCGTTCCACGTCGGTTCGCAACAGCGCGACATCAGCGTCTGGGACGCCGCGATCGCCAAGGTCAAAGTGATCTTCGAGCGTCTGAAGGAAGAAGACGGCATCCACCTGAAGCTGATCAACATGGGCGGTGGCTTCCCGGCCAACTACATCACCCGCACCAACAGCCTGGAAACCTACGCCGAAGAAATCATCCGCTTCCTCAAGGAAGACTTCGGTGATGACCTGCCGGAAATCATCCTCGAGCCGGGCCGTTCGCTGATCGCCAACGCCGGCATCCTGGTCAGCGAAGTGGTACTGGTTGCCCGTAAATCCCGCACTGCCGTCGAGCGTTGGGTTTATACCGATGTGGGCAAGTTCTCCGGCCTGATCGAAACCATGGACGAAGCAATCAAGTTCCCGATCTGGACCGAGAAGAAAGGCGAGATGGAAGAAGTCGTGATCGCCGGCCCGACCTGCGACAGCGCCGACATCATGTACGAAAACTACAAGTACGGCCTGCCGCTGAACCTGGCCATTGGTGATCGCCTGTACTGGCTGTCGACCGGTGCGTACACCACCAGTTACAGCGCCGTTGAATTCAATGGTTTTCCGCCGCTGAAATCGTTTTACGTGTAACACGCACAGCGCATAAAAAAACCGTGCCCAGGCACGGTTTTTTTATGCAGCAAGTTCCAAATAACAACAAATAATAAACAACAACAGGTCACACTAAACCCATACCCGCCAGCCAAAAAACAGGCTTACGCTTAGAACTCGAACAACACTTTAAAAGGAACTAAAAGTGCAACCGAGTTCAAACCCGTTCGTCACCACAGACGACATCAGAAAAATCAAAAACTACATATCCGCTGCCAGGACGCTGCCGCGCAGTATCGAAGCTGTGGAAGCGCAACTAAACACCAAGTCCACCGGCATTTCCGGCCTTGAGGTGCTTGACGTTGTCGAACTCAATCACCTGATCATCAATAACGCCAACGCCTGGAACGACATTGAATACTCGATGAAACGCGTGGCTGGAAGTCTGTCGACGTTTTCAGAAGATCTGGAGAATTTCGGTCAGGATATTATCGACGCCATCGTGAGCATGCCGGGCTACATAAACTACCTGGGCACCATCGACTCGCTGTCCGAGGAAGAGATCGCCAGTCTCCCGCCATTGGAGATCGGCAAGACCGAGAAGAACCGTTTCGGCTCCATTCAAGAATCGCTGGCGTTCATTGCAAGGTCGATCGGAGAGAAAAAACTCAGCAGCCAGGACGTCAGCGAACGCCTGAAATACTTCAAGAGCGACCTTAACGACAAGGTTGCCATCGGTATTGGTGAAAAACTGCGACTGGCCAGTGATGCGCAAATCAACCGACAGCTCACCGAGCTGAATGCCGCCATTGATCAGGCCCAAAAAAGCATTGATGAAAAGACCAGGGAAACCGAGCCGAACTTTTTCGAACATATCCTTGGCTTTATCGTTGGTTACAGAGGCGGTTCATCGACCTGGTACCAGCACCTCGAACTTCAGCAGAAAATCCACTTGCGCCCTCTGATTGATCAACGAGATTTATTGGTCGAGCAGGTCAAGCAAAAGAACATCCTCGCGGGCTCGCTCATGGAGTTCCAGACGGGATTGAACAGCATGTCGATTTATGTAGAGGGTGCCATCCAAAGCACCTCGCAACTTGAAACGCTGTGGATCTCCATTACGGACTACATCAACGCCTCGCAAAACAAATTAATGGGGATCAACGAATTCCTGACCCTGAGAAGTTTCGTCTCGAGTTTGAAAGTTGTTCTTAAGAACTGGAAGACCGTTCAAACCAACTCGGAACAACTTATCAAAGCATTCGACTGACTCGATCATTTCAATCAAGAAGAAATCATCATGACAAAAATTTCCTATGTCGTTCCCGACCTTGGCCGCATTCAAGAAAGCCGTGAGGCTATTCGTTTTCAGGCAATCATTGGCTCCGCCAATCTGTATATCAAAGCCTTGAGCGATGAACTGGTTCGTTTGAATGCAGCCATCAGCGAACTGGATCTTGTCGCTGCCAACACCATCGCATCGGCAATGACAGCGCTGGACACGGATGATCTGAACGAAAACCTGCAGGCACTGGCCATCCTCAATCAACGTGAGTCGAACAGTCAGGCTGAGCATGCACGCAAGCTCTATTCGCAAATCGTCGAGCAACTGATCACACTGTGCACCGTACAAATGACAACGCTGCATTCGTCGCTGCACGACAGCGTCTTCACTGTTGAGAGCATTGCCATCAGTAACAACCGTTTCAGGCTCGAAGAGCTGGCGAACGCCAGAGTCAACCTGGATCGGGAATACCAAACCGAGACAGTCCCGCTGACTGAATTGAAAGCCGACGAGGCGGTGCTGAATCTTGCGATTGCCGAGTTTGAAAAGCTGACATTCATCGACCGGATCAAACCCTTGCTCGAGCAACTGGCGGCAATGATCGGCAACAGGCCCAAGTCGCCTGCAGCTGCAGCACTCGAAGCCGGGCTGATCGTCGCCAACAAGTTTCTGGACGAGGCCAACGAGCTGATCAAATACAAGGATCTGATCGAAGCACGACGAATCATCCAGACGCGCCTCGTGCAACGGGAAGAACGCCTGGCCTCCCTGGAGAAACAATTGCGCGACAACGACGACAAGACTCGCCAGTTGAACGACACCCAGAAAGTCGTGCCACACCAACAAGCCTACGTCAGAGAGACACGCAAATTATCGGATGCCTTCTCCGCGTTTCTTGACGCCCTCACGGCTACGCTCCATGAAGACATTCTGCTGCGTGGCGAACGAGTGCTCGAACACAGCCAGGCCCTGCGCAGTTACCTGATTCCCCTTAAAAGCCGCTGGTTGCGCGGCTGATCGATCACTCCAGCCCTTCATGGTCGATGAAGGGCTGGAGACTCGGTCTCGAGTGCACAGAGGCGTTGACGATAAGCTCCCCCCATGGCGCGGATCTTTGCGTGCGGGGAAGCGAGCAGCGCCTCGCTGGCAACCCTCAAGAAATTCATATTGCCGTGAACCAGCGCTTTATCTAGCCAGTGCAGGGCATCGGTGATTCGCCCAGCTTCGGCCAGAATCGCTGCATGGCTGAACTGACCACGAAAATCCCCGCCCTCGGCTGAACGCCGATACCAGTCGTGAGCCGCTGCCAGGTCTTGGCGGCACACCTGCCCCTCCTCCAGATAACGCCCCAACAGGTTCATCGACTTGGCGTGGCCAGCCTCGGCAGCGCGCCGGTACAAGTCCAGCGCCTGAAGATGATCTGCCGCCACTCCTCGCCCGGTGGCCAGCAGGTTGGCGAAGTTGTACATCGCCCAATCCAGGCCGGCTCGAGCGGCGATTCGATAGTGCCCTGCCGCAGCCGAGGCATCCGCGGCACAGCCCCAGCCATGTTCATGACAACGACCGAGCATGTTGCGCGCCATCAGATGACCCTGCCCCGCGGCGATTTCAAACCAGCGCAAGGCCAGCGGCTGATCCTGAGCGATCCCGTGACCGTCCAGAAGAATCTGCCCCAGCAGCGCCTGAGCTTCCAGCACGCCCTCACCTGCTGCGATAAGAATCGCCTGAGCTGCACGGGCCGGGCTTTCTTCGAGCATGCCCTTGAGACGTTCGCCGTCGAGGACTTCTTCGCGGCGCAAACGAAAGTCCGCCACTTACACCTCGACCCAGCGGCGCAGCAAGTTGTGATAAGTGCCGGTAAGGCGGATCAGCGAAGGGTGATCGGGCATGTCCTGAGTCAGTTGCTGGATCGCACCGTCCATCTCGAACAGCAAGGCACGCTGGCTGTCTTCGCGCACCAGGCTTTGAGTCCAGAAGAACGAGGCATAACGCGCGCCGCGAGTCACCGCGTTGACCTTGTGCAGGCTGGTGCCGGGGTACAGCACCATGTCGCCGGCAGGCAGTTTTACCCGTTGAGTGCCGAAGGTGTCCTGGATTTCCAGCTCGCCGCCGTCGTAGTCCTCGGGCTCGCTGAAGAACAGCGTGGCCGACAGATCCGTGCGTACCCGCTCGATGCTGCCCTTGGGCTGGCGCACGGCATTGTCGATGTGAAAATCGAAACTGCCGCCCGCCGTGTAGCAGTTGAGTAACGGCGGAAATACTTTGTGTGGCAGCGCGGCAGACATGAACAGCGGATTTTTCCACAGGCGCTCCAGCATCGCCGCGCCGATTTCCTTGGCCAGTGGATGGCCTTCCGGCAATTGCAGATTGTGCTTGGCCTTGGCCGACTGATAGCCGGCAGTGATCTTGCCATCGGCCCAGTCGGCCTGCTCCAGCGCCTCGCGAATGCGCTGCACTTCGTCTTTCTCGAACAGCGCGGGGATGTGCAGCAACATGGCGAAGTCACCGGATGACAAAGGGATGCCAATGGTATTGATTCTTATTGACTGTGTAAAACCCGCTAGACGAATGAACCGGCAAAAACCGTAAGGTTAAATTGTAAAGAATGTAAATTTGTCGCGAATAGTAATGTTTCGCAATTGATACGAATACCTGTTTACCCTATATTCCGCCGCCTCAAATCCTTGGGGAGGGGAATAAAAATGGCACGTCAACCCGCACAATTACCGGTCAGTTCACCACGTCTGCTCGCTTCCGCCATCGGCGTGGCAATTACCGCCGGCTCCGCAGGCCACATGGTGTTTGCCGCCGAAAAAACCGACAGCAAGGCTTCCGGCAATGCCATCGCCCTGGACGCTACCGCCATCACCGGCGAAGCTCAGGAGTCAACGTCCTACCAGGTCGAGAAAGCCTCCTCGCCCAAGTACACCGCGCCGCTGGTCGACACGCCGCGCTCGGTCACCGTTATCCCGCAACAAGTTCTGAAAGACACCGGCGTCCTGAACATGCAGGACGCGCTGCGCACCGTGCCGGGCATCACCTTCGGCGCCGGTGAAGGCGGCAACCCGCAGGGCGACCGTCCGTTCATCCGCGGTTTCGACGCCCAGGGCGACACCTACCTCGACGGCGTGCGCGACACCGGCTCCCAGAGCCGCGAGATCTTCGCCGTGGAAAACATCGAAGTCAGCAAGGGTCCGAACTCCGCCATCGGCGGTCGCGGCGCAGCCGGCGGCAGCATCAACCTGGTGAGCAAGAAAGCGCACCTGGGCAACTCGTTCGACGGTGGCTTCACCTGGGGCTCCGACCAGACCCAGCGCTACACGATGGATGGCAACTACCAGTTCAGCGACACCGCTGCCGGCCGTCTGAACCTGATGAGCCACGAAAGCAACGTCGCCGGTCGCGACAAGGTCGATTACGACCGTTGGGGCATCGCGCCGTCGCTGGCCTTCGGTCTGGGCACCGACACCCGAGTCAACCTCGATTACTACCATCTTGAAAGCAACGACACGCCGGACTCGGGCATCCCTTACACGATTCCGGCCGGCGGCTCGGCAGCACGTACCAAGTCCAACCCGGACAAACCGTACGCCGGCGGCGATCACAGCAACTTCTACGGTCTGGACCGCGATTTCCGCAAGGGCCGCACCGACACCGCGACCTTCGCCATCGAGCACGACCTGAGCGACTCGTTGACCATCAAGAACACCCTGCGTCACGGCACCAGCATGCAGGATTACATCCTGACCCAACCGGACGACAGCAAGGGCAACGTCAACAACGGCAGCGTCTGGCGTCGTGCGAACACTCGCGTGAGCAACACCGAGACCACCACCAACCAGACCGACCTGTTCGGCAACTTCTACGTTGCCGGCTTCAAGAACAGCTTCTCCACCGGTGTCGAGTACACCCGTGAGGAAAGCCAGAAGTCTTCGTACAGCGTCAACACCGACACCACGCCGCGCACCTCGGCCGTGACCAACAACTGCAACCCGGGCCTGATCGGCGCTGCCAGCGGCTACAACTGCACCTCGCTGTCGAACCCGACCCCGAACGATCCGTGGAACGGCGCGATCTCGCGCAACTACGCCGGCACCGACACCCAGTCCGATACCTACGCGCTGTATGCGTTCGACACTCTGGAGCTGTCCGAGCAATGGCTGGTGAACATGGGCCTGCGTTACGACCACTTTGAAACCGGCTACAAGACTTACAACAACGCTGGCCGCACCACCTCCAAGGGTTCGGACACCAGCGAGTTCGTCACCGGCCAGTTCGGCGTCGTCTACAAGCCGGCGGAGAACGGCAGCATCTACGCGTCCTACGCCACCTCCGCCACTCCGCCGGGCAACACCCTGGGTGAAGGTCAGGAAGGCAACCCGCTGGGCGGCACGCCGGATCGCAACGGCAACCTGCTCAAGAGCGACATGGAGCCGGAAACCACCAAGAACTACGAAATCGGTACCAAGTGGGACCTGCTGAACGATCGCCTGTCGCTGACCGCCGACATCTTCCGCACCGAGAAAGAAAACGCGCGTGTCCAGGTGGATACCACCTCGTACGAAAACGCCGGCAAGACCCGCGTTCAAGGTATCGAGCTGTCGGCCAGCGGCAAGATCACCGACAAATGGCAGGTGTTCGCCGGTTACGCCTACATGGACAGCGAGCAAGTGGACGGTGGTGACCTGCCGGCCAACAAGGCCAACAACGGTAACGAGCTGCCCAACACGCCGAAACACAGCGCCAGCCTGTGGACCACTTACCAGGTCACGCCGAAGCTGACCATCGGTGGCGGCGCCTTCTACGTGGATGACGTATTCGGCAACGTGGCCAACACCACCCTGGTCGATTCCTACGTTCGCTACGACGCCATGGCGGCGTACAAGCTGAGCAAGAACGTCGACCTGCAACTGAACGTACAGAACCTGACCGACGAGACCTACTACGACAAGGCTTTCTCGACCCACTTCGCCAACCAGGCGGCGGGACGTACGGCATTGCTGAGCACCAACTTCCACTTCTGACAGAAGCCGCAAGCATCGGGCCCCGTTCATTCATTTGAGCGGGGCTTTTGTGCGTAATAAAGAACGTTTCTCGATAGGCCACGGCATAATGCACGCCGTGAACACAACCTCCGAACGGACAAGGCAAGCAACGTGTTGAAGAAAACCCTGTTCCAGTTGCACTGGTTTTTTGGCATCACTGCCGGGCTGGTGCTGGCCCTGATGGGCATCACCGGCGCTGCCTATTCGTTTCAGGACGAAATTCTCAAAGCCCTCAACCCATCCGTGTTGCGGGTGGAGAAACAGGTCGCCGGTGTGCTGCCGCCCGCCGATCTGGTGGCGCACATCGAATCCGCCTCGGGCAAGAAAGTCTCGATGCTCTCGGTCGAAACCGAAAGCGGCAGCGCCGGCCGCGTCTGGTTCACCCCGCCCAAAGGTGAGCGCCGGGGCGAGATGCGCTACTTCGATCCCTACACCGCCGAGTTCAAGGGCGAGGCCACTGGCCAGGACTTCTTCGGCCTGATGCTGCAACTGCACCGGTTCCTCGCCATGGGCGACACCGGGCGCAACATCACCGGTGCCTGCACCCTGATGCTGCTGTTCTTCTGTCTGTCCGGCCTGTACCTGCGCTGGCCCCGCCAGTGGCGCAGCTGGCGCGTGTGGCTGACCCTCGACTGGAAGAAAAAGGGCCGCAGCTTCAACTGGGATCTGCACTCGGTGTTCGGCACCTGGTGCATGCTGGTGTACCTGTTGCTGGCACTGACCGGACTGTCCTGGTCCTACGAGTGGTACAACAAAGGCCTGACCAAACTGCTTTCCGATGCGCCGCAAAACGAGCGTGTACGCGGCGGTCGTGGCCCGGCGCCTGAAGGTCCGGCGCCGACTGCCGATTACGCCGCGATGTGGGTCAGCATCTACAGCGCCGCGGGTCCGGGCCTGGCCTCCTACAACATCCGCATGCCACCAGTGGCCGGCCAACCGGCGACCGTGTTTTATCTGCTCGACAGCTCGCCCCATGACCGCGCGCTGAACCAGATCACCCTCGACCCGGCCACCGGCGTCGTCAAACGCGTCGAGCGCTACGCCGAGAAAAGCTTCAAGGCGCAATTGCTGACCAGCATTTACGCGCTGCACGTTGGCAGTTATTTCGGTCTGGTCGGGCGGATCATCGTCACCGTCGCAGCCGTCTTGATGCCACTGTTCTTCATCACCGGCTGGCTGTTGTACCTGGATCGCCGACGCAAGAAAAAGCAGATCAAGGATGCGCGCAAAGGCCTCGACCAACCGGCTGGCGATACCCCCGCGTGGCTGATCGGCTTCGCCAGCCAGAGCGGTTTTGCCGAGCAACTGGCGTGGCAGACCGCCGGCCAATTGCAGGCCGCCGGATTGCCGGTGAAGGTGCAGCCGCTGGCGAATGTCAGCGAGCAGGATCTGCGCGAGTCGAACAACGCGCTGTTCGTGGTCAGTACCTTCGGCGACGGCGAAGCGCCGGACAGCGCGCGCGGTTTCGAACGCAAAGTGCTGAACAACGCCTCGACCCTCGACAGCCTCAACTACGCCGTACTCGGCCTCGGCGACCGTCAGTATCAACACTTCTGCGGCTTCGCCCGGCGCTTGCATCAATGGCTGAGCGAGCACGGCGGCAAGACCCTGTTCGCGCCGGTGGAAGTCGACAGCGGCGATCCTTACGCCCTGCGTCACTGGCAGACACAGCTGGGCCACATCACCGGACAAGCGCCGGTCGACACCTGGCAGGCGCCGAGCTACGAGAACTGGACGCTGGTGCGCCGCGAGCTGATGAACCCGGACAGCGCCGGCGCACCGGTCTATCTGCTGGGTCTGACCGCGCCGACCTCCCGCAGTTGGCTGGCCGGCGATCTGGTGGAAGTGCTGCCGCGCAACTGCCCGTGGGCGATCGAGCATTTCCTCGACGGTCTCGGCATCCGTGGCGAAACCAGCGTCAAGGTCAACGGCCTGCAGGAGCCGCTGGAAGTGGCCCTCGCCAGCCGCCAATTGCCCGAGCACCGCGCCCATCTGGTCGGCCTGCACGCCCAGGCGCTGGTGGATGCGATGGTGCCGCTGGCCATGCGCGAATACTCGATCGCCTCGATTGCCGCCGACGGCGTGCTGGAGCTGATCGTGCGTCAGGAACAGCATGCCGACGGCAGCCTCGGCATCGGCTCCGGCTGGCTGACCGAGCATGCGCAGATCGGCGGCAGCATCAGCCTGCGGGTGCGCCGCAACAGCGGTTTCCATCTGCCGAACGCGCCGGTGCCGATGATCCTGCTGGGCAATGGCACCGGTCTTGCCGGGCTGCGCAGTTTGCTCAAGGCGCGGATCGCGGACAACCAGCAGCGTCACTGGCTGTTGTTTGGCGAACGCAATCGCGAGCACGATTTCCTCTGCCGCGCAGAGCTGGAAGAGTGGTTGATCAACGGTGATCTGGAACGCCTCGATCTGGCGTTCTCGCGGGATCAGGCCGAGAAGATTTACGTGCAGGACCGCCTGCGCGAATCGGCCGGCGAGCTGAAGAAATGGCTGGCGGACGGTGCGGTGATCTACATCTGCGGCAGCCTTCAAGGCATGGCGTCAGGGGTGGATCAGGTGCTCAATGAAGTGCTGGGCGCCGCCGAAGTCGAACGCTTGATCGAACAGGGTCGCTATCGCCGCGACGTTTACTGATTCACCTTGGGCAACTGTGGGAGCAACCCTGCTCCCACAGATTCAACACTGGATTCAGACGGGCTGCAGTTTCTGCTCAAACACCGCCACACCCTCCAGATCCCGCAACACCACGCTCATCTCCCCACTCTGCCCCTCGATGTTCACCTCGCCGAAAAACTGAAAACCGGCAAACGGTGAAGCGTTCTGCGTCGGTGGAGCTTTCTGAAACACCACTTGCGGGCCGAAGGTCTTGTCCAGCGGATTGGGTCCGAAACTGCCGGCGTTCAACGGCCCTGCGACAAACTCCCAGAACGGTTCGAAATCCTGGAACGCCGCGCGATCCGGGTGATAGTGATGCGCCGCGCAGTAATGCACGTCCGCCGTCAGGAACACGAAATTGCGCACCTGCTGCGCGCGCAAGAAGCCCAGCAGCTCGGCGATTTCCAGCTCACGTCCCTGGGCCGGGCCGGGGTCGCCGTTAGCCACTGCTTCCCAGCGCGCAACCCCGGGACTGACCTCGCCATCCGGCACGCCGAGACCGATCGGCATGTCGGCGGCAATCACTTTCCACTGGGCTTTCGAGGCCTTCAATCCACGCTTGAGCCAGTTCAGTTGCTCGCGTCCGAGGAACGGTTTTTCCGCCCCGAGATTGTCGTCGTTGGCCCCGCGATAACTGCGCATGTCGAGCACGAACACATCGAGCATCGGCCCGTAACTCAGCTTGCGATAAATCCGCCCGCCGCCATCGGCGGCCTGTAAACGCATCGGCGCATATTCGAGCCAGGCCTGACGTGCGCGGCCGACCAGAGTGTGGATATTTTTTTCCTGATAGCGCTCGTCGAGCTGTTTGCCCGGCGACCAGTTGTTGACCACTTCATGGTCATCCCACTGCCAGATCTGCGGCACTTCGGCGTTGAAGCGACGGACGTTTTCGTCCATCAGGTTATAGCGGTAATTGCCGCGATAATCGTCGAGGGTCTGGGCGACCTTGCTCTTGGCCTCCGTGGTGAGGTTGCGCCAGATCCGGCCACCCTCAGTGGTCAGTTGCGCCGGCACCGGGCCGTCGGCGTAGATGGTGTCACCGCTGTGGATAAAGAAGTCCGGCAAGCGCATGCGCATGGCTTCGTAGATGCGCATGCCGCCGATATCGGGGTTGATGCCGAAGCCCTGGCCGACGGTGTCGCCGCTCCAGACAAAACGGATATTGCGCCGCGCCGTCGGGGCACTGCGCAAATGGCCGAGCCACGGTTCGCTGGAAACACCGGTGCGGGCGTCCTTGAAATACACGCGGTAGAAAATCGCCTGATCGACGGGCAACCCGGTGAGTTCGACGCGGGCGGTGAAATCGCTGCGGGCATCGGCCAGCGCCGAGACCACCCGGCGCGGGTGGCGGAACTGGCTGCGGGTGTCCCACTCCACCACCATCTGCGCCGGGCGGTCGGCGCGGCTCCAGATCATCGCCCGGTCGCCCTGCAGGTCGCCGGATTGCACGCCGTCAGTGAGTTGCGGTCGATCCTTGACCGACGCGATCACGGCCGGCGCCAGCCCCGGCATCAGCAGTCCGGCGCCGACGGCTTGCATCACGCGCCGGCGACCGGGATTGAAATCGCTCATGGTGTTCTCCCTGAAAAAAGGAAAACTTAAGCACCGCTAGATGAAAAGGGTGTGACACCTCACGCCTTCGCCGGCTCCAGCGCCAGTTCCAAGGCTTCCGGCCGCTTGACCAGCGCATACACCACGGCCGTCAGCAGACTGCCCGCGACAATCGCCAGCAGGTACAGCAGCGCATGGTTGATCGCGTTCGGAATCGCCAGCACGAACAGGCCACCGTGGGGCGCCATCAGTTTGCAGCCGAAATACATCGACAGCGCACCGGTCAGCGCACCGCCGGCGATGCTTGCCGGGATCACCCGCAACGGGTCTTTCGCGGCAAACGGAATCGCCCCTTCAGAGATGAAACACAACCCGAGCACCAGTGCCGCTTTACCGGCTTCGCGCTCGGTCTGGGCAAACTTGCGCCGAGCGATGAACGTGGCGATGCCCAGACCGATCGGCGGCACCATGCCGGCGGCCATGGTCGCGGCCATCGGTGCGTAACTCTGCGAGGCCAGCAGCCCCACCGAAAACGCATAAGCGGCCTTGTTGATCGGCCCGCCGAGGTCGACGCACATCATGCCGCCCAGCAGCACACCGAGCAGGATCGCGTTGGTGGTGCCCATGCTGTCGAGGAAATGGGTCAGCGCCGCGAGCATCCCGGCCACCGGTTTGCCGACCACATAAATCATCACCAGACCGGTGAACAGGCTGGCGAACAACGGGATGATCAGAATCGGTTTCAGCGCCTCCAGACTTTGCGGCAGCACCACATACCGACTGATCGCCTTGGCCGCGTAGCCTGCGATAAACCCGGCAACGATCCCGCCGATGAAGCCGGCGCCCAGGGTGCTCGCCAGCAAACCGCCGATCATGCCCGGCGCGAGACCGGGGCGGTCAGCAATCGACCAGGCGATGTAACCGGCCAACAGCGGCACCATCAATTTGAACGCGGTCTCGCCACCGATCTGCATCAGCGCCGCCGCCAGCGTGCCTTCCTCCTTGAACGCGGTGATGCCGAAGACGAACGACAAGGCGATCATCAGACCGCCCGCCACCACCATCGGCAACATGAACGACACACCGGTCAGCAGGTGTTTGTAGACGCCGCTTTTCTCTTGTTTGGCCGGGGCCTTGCCGTCGCCGGCAGCGTTTTCCACGACACCTTCGGCCAGGGCCTTTTTCAGCGTGGCTTCGGATTGCTTCAACGCAATCCCGGTGCCGCAGCGGTAGATTTTCTTGCCGGCGAAACGCTCGGTGGCGACTTCAATGTCAGCCGCCAGCAGCACCACGTCTGCCTCGGCAATCGCGGCTGCGCTCAGCGGATTTCGCGCGCCGACCGAGCCCTGGGTTTCGACTTGCAAGTCGTAGCCCAGACGCTTGGCGGCTTGCTGCAGGGCTTCGGCGGCCATGAAGGTGTGGGCGACGCCGGTCGGGCAGGCGGTGACGGCAACCAGACGCGGCACATTGGCGCTGGCAGCCACGGGCGGTGCTTCGGCAGCGATGTAAACCTCGGCCTCGACGGCGCCACGCCGCAGCACCTCCTCGACATCCTGCAGGGCTTGCGCCGGCGCGATCCGAAAGACTTTCTTGCCGATGAACCGGGTCATGTCCACCGATCCCGTGGCCACCAGCAACACCCACTCGGCGGCCTCGATGGTGGCCGCCGACAACTCGCGTTCCGGGTGCGCGGCATCCACCACTTCGACGCTGGTGCTCCAGCCCTGACGCTGGGCCGCGGCATCCAGCAACCGGGCGCACAGCACACTGGTGACCATGCCGTTCGGGCAGGCCGTGACAATGGCTAACTTCATGACAAACCCTCTTATTGTTCTGTCAGGGGGCGCACACGCACGCCCTGTTCGAGCCGCGTCAGTTGCGCAGCATCGTGAATACCGAAACCGATCTGGGTCACCGCCTGCGCCGCAATCGCGGTGGCCGTGCGCAGAGTCTGTTCCGGCGTGTCGGCGCTGAGCAGACCGTGGAGCATGCCGGCGAGCAACGAATCGCCGGCGCCGACCGTGCTGGCCACGCTGACTTTCGGCGGCGTCGCATGCAGCGCCGAGCCGACGCTGAACCAGTTCACCCCTTCGGCGCCGTGGGAAATCACCACATGCTCGATGCCCTGCGCGTGCAAACGATCGGCCGCTTCAGCCTGAGACGCATGGGACAGCACTTCACAGCCCAGCGCTTCGGCCAGCTCTTCGGTATTCGGCTTGATCAGCCACGGACCGGCCTTGAGCGCTGCGCGCAAGGCGTCGCCACTGGTGTCCAGGGCGACTTTCAGGCCCAGCGCCTTCAAGCGCTCGACCAACTCGCGCAGCCACTGCGCACTGACCCCGCGCGGCAAACTGCCGGCGACCACCACCGCGTCATGCCCCGGCGCAATCTGCACCAGTCGATCCAGCAACGCTTGCTGCGCCACTACACCGACCACCGGCCCCGGGCCGTTGATGTCGGTGATCCGTCCGTCCTGCTCCGCGACTTTGATGTTGCTGCGGGTCTCGCCGGGCACCCGGATAAACGCATCGGCGAAACCGCGTTTGCCGAACAGGTTTTCGAAGGCCTGCAGATTGTCTTCGCCGAGAAAGCCGCTGACCGTCAGTTGATGACCGAGGTCGGCCAGTACTTGCGCGACGTTGACGCCCTTGCCGGCGGCGTGGGTGTGCATCTCGTCACTGCGGTTGACCTGACCGGCCTCCAGGCGTGGCAACTGCACCGTGAGGTCCAGCGCCGGGTTGAGGGTCAGGGTAAGAATCTTGGCCATTACAGGGCCTCCACTAATGCGCGCACTTCGTTGGCGCTGCCCACGGCCAGGGCTTGTTGAGCAAGGGTTTGCGTCTGGGTCAGGCTGAGTTCGCGGATGCGTGCCTTGACCTCGGCGATGCTGCGCCCGGACACACTCAGTTCATCCACACCGAGGCCGACCAGCACCGGCACCGCCAGCGGATCCGCCGCCAGCTCGCCGCACACACCGACCCATTTGCCGTGGGCATGGGCCGCGCGCACGGTGATGTCGATCAGTTGCAGCACCGCCGGGTGCAGGCCGTCAGCCTGGGCGGACAGGGTCGGATGACCACGGTCGATGGCCAGCGTGTACTGGGTCAGGTCATTGGTGCCGACGCTGAAGAAGTCGACCTCTTTGGCCAGCACCGGCGCCAGCAACGCGGCGGACGGCACTTCGATCATGATCCCCAGTTGCAGGTCGGCGACCGGGATTTCCAGACGCAGGCGTTCGGTCATGTCGCGGGCCTGACGCCATTCTTCGACACTGCCGACCATCGGGAACATGATCCGCAATGGACGGTTGTCCGCCGAACGCAGCAAGGCGCGCAGCTGCGCTTCCATGATCTGCGGACGCTGCAAGGTCAGGCGAATCCCGCGCACGCCGAGGAAGGGGTTTTCTTCCTTGGCGATCGGCCAATACGGCAGCGGTTTGTCGCCACCGACATCGAGGGTGCGCACCACCAGCGGCCGACCGGCGAGGCCGTCGAGGACGCGGCGGTATTCGGCTTCCTGAGTCGCCTCGTCCGGCGCTTGCGGGTGGGCCATGAAAATCAGCTCGGTGCGCAGCAGGCCGATGCCTTCGGCGCCCTGCTCCACCGCGCTGATGACGCCAGCGCTTTCACCGATGTTGGCGAACACTTCCACGGCGTGGCCGTCGCGGGTGTGCGCCGGTTGATGGCGTTGTTCGGCGGCGGCTTTCAGGCGTTGTTCGCGGCTTTCGCGCTCTTCGCTGGCGCGTTGCAGGGTCGCGGCATCCGCGTCCACATGCAGGCGACCGCGCTGGCCATCGAGCAGCAACGGCGTACCCGGTTCCAGCAGTAACACCGCAGCGCCCGCACCGACCAGCGCCGGAATCCCCAGCGCACGGGCCACGATGGCGCTGTGAGCGGTGGCGCCGCCACGGGCGGTGAGAATCCCGGCGACCCGCGCCGGATCCAGACGCGCGACGTCGGACGGGCCGACCTCATCCATCACCAGAATGTACGGCTGCTCAGGCTCGGCGGGCGTCTGCACGCCACACAGCTGCGCCAGCACCCGGCGACCAATGTCGCGCAGGTCGGCGGCGCGTTCGGCGAGTAGCGCATCCTGCAACGCTTCCTGTTGTTTCGCGGCGGCCTCGATCACAGCCATCCACGCCGCTTCGGCGCTTTCACCCTGCTTGAGGCGGGTGTCGACTTCGTCGGTGAGCTCCGGGTCGTCGAGCATTTCCTGGTGGGTGATGAAAATCTCGCGGATCGCCTTGGCCTTGCTGCGTTCGATCAGGCCCTGAATGTCCTGACGCACGTCGGCCAGCGCTTGCTTGAGACGCTCACGCTCGATGGCGGCGGACTCACCGCGCAACGGGTAATCGATGGCTTGCTGGACCTGAATGTGCGCCGGGCCGATGGCGATGCCGGGTGCTGCGGGGATCGCTTGCAGCAGGCTGCCGGAGGCCGGGGCAATGACGACTTCGGCTATATCGGTGATCACTTCGGGTTGCTGGCTGACGGCCGGCAGCGGTTCGACCTCTTCGCCGAGGCCTTCTTCGATGGCGGCGAGCAAGGCCGGCAACGCATCGGCGGCAATGCTCGGCTCGGCGATGATTTCCAGCACCTGCCCGCGACGGGCGCCGAGGCTCAGCAGTTTGCTCAAACTCTTCACCGATACGGCGCTGTCCTGACCGTCGACAATGCGCACACGGATTTCGCCGTCAAAACTTTTCGCCAGTTGCGCGAGGATCTTCGCCGGCCGCGCATGCAGACCATGGGCGTTGGCCAGTGCGATACGTGCGCTTGGCCAATCGGCCGGCAATTCGCCGCCGAGCACTTCGAGGACCTTGCGGCTGCTGGTGGCGCGGCCCAGTTCATGGCCGCGACCCTCGATCAGCAACGCGCACAAACGCTCGAGCAACGCTTGATGCGCTTCACCGAGGCTGGCCAGACAGAACAGACCGCTGAGCGGCTGGCCGAGGTAACGCATCGGTTTGTCCGGCGTGACAAACGCCAGGCCCGGACGCTTCACGGTCTGCTCGCTGTGCAACCACCACAGTCCATCGCCCAGCGGCAGCGCTTCGACCTGCTGCAATACGCCGGCGAAACCGTTGCTCACGCAATCGGCCTGACGCAGCAGACGCGCACCGCGCCAGACCAGTTCTTCGAAATCGTCGGCGGAGACCCCGAGGCCGATCATCTGCGCATCCAGCGCCAGTTCCTGCGGCGCGCCTTGCAGCAGTTTCAACAATGCTTCGGGCGAACTGGCGCGGCGCAGGGCCTGGCCCAGATCGGTCTCGCCGAGGGCGCGGGTCAGCAGTTGCAGCAGGCGCAGGTGTTCGTCGGATTTGGCGGCGATGCCGATGGCCAGATAGACGATCTGACCATCGCCCCAGTCCACGCCGTCGGGAAACTGCATCAAGCGTACGCCGGTAGCGAACACCTGATCGCGGGTTTCGGGCGTGCCGTGGGGGATCGCAATGCCTTGGCCGAGGAAGGTCGAGCCCTGGGCCTCCCGGGCCTGCAGGCCGGCGAGGTATCCGTCGGCGACCAGACCATCGGCGACCAGATGACTGGCCAGCAATTGCAAAGCGGCGGGTTTATCCACAGCCGACTGGCTCATGGATATCTGCTCTACAGTGAGCTCGAGCATGCGATCTCCTTTTTGGCGTCAGGTAACGCCAGGTATTGTTTTTGAATGGTTTCAGCTTAGGCGCTTCTCGACTTCCCTTTCAGGAGGCCGTTTTGGCGGTTTCGCGGCAGAACCGGCCAAAGGCGTCTAAAACGTAGAAAATACGCTTGCTGAAACGTTTAATCTAGATTGATCGGCACGTTACTCGATAATGTCCCATCCTTGAAGTCCAACTTGTCGGATGCGCTGAGACAATGGTCGCCTGCCTGAATCGGGTAGGATTGGCGAAAATGTCGCGGCATGCTCGAAAAAACAAGGAAATCCCGGGTTGAAACTCAGTGATATCGCGCGGTTGGCCGGAGTGTCCGTGACCACCGCCAGCTACGTCATCAACGGCAAGGCCGAACAGCAACGCATCAGCAACGCCACCGTCGAGCGGGTGCGGGCGGTGGTCGATCTGCACGGCTTTACCCCCAATCCACAGGCGGCCGGGCTGCGCAGTCGGCACACCCGAACCCTGGGTTTTATCCTGCCGGATCTGGAAAACCCCAGCTACGCGCGGATCGCCAAACTGTTGGAACAAGGCGCCCGGGCACGCGGCTATCAGCTGCTGATCGCCAGCTCCGACGATGCACCGGACAGCGAACGGCAACTGCTGCAACTGTTCCGCGCCCGGCGTTGCGATGCGTTGATCGTCGCCAGTTGCCTGCCGGCCGGTGACGACAGTTATCGCCAGTTGCAGGCCAAGGGTCTGCCGATCATTGCCATCGACCGGGTGATGGATGCCGAACACTTCTGCTCGGTGGTCAGCGATGACCGCGAAGCCAGCCTGCACCTGACCGAAAGCCTGCTCGACCCGCAACCCAAGCAGATCGTGTTGCTGGGCGCGCGTCCGGAACTGAGCATCAGCCAGGAACGGGCGGCCGGGTTCAAACAAGCCTTGGCCGGGTTCAAGGGCGAGGTGCTGATCGAGCACGCCGACTCCTTCAGCCGCGAATGCGGCAAGCAATTGATGGAAGAACTCCTGCAACGCCTCGGGCATTTGCCGGATGCGCTGGTGACCACCTCCTACGTGTTACTGCAGGGCGTGTTCGATGCGCTGCACGACTTCCCGCTCAAGTCACGCCCGCTGCGCCTCGGCACGTTCGGTGATACCCAGTTGCTCGATTTCCTGCCGTTGCCGGTCAACGCCATGGCCCAGCAGCACCAGTTGATCGCCGACAAGGCGCTGGAACTGGCGCTGGCGGCGGTCGAGCAATCGGACTACCAGCCTGGCGTGCAAGCCATCGCCCGGACTTTCAAGCAGCGTATTCACCGGGACTGAGCCGTGGAGCTGATCGACAGCCACACCCATCTGGACTTCCCCGACTTCGACGCCGACCGTGCGGCGTTGCTCACCGAAAGCCGCGCCCTCGGCGTGCGGCGAATGGTCGTGTTGGGTGTCTACGAGGGAAACTGGCAACGGGTGTGGGATCTGGTGCAAAGCGATGCCGATTTGTACGCGGCCTTCGGATTGCACCCGGTCTATCTCGAGCAGCATCGGCCTGAAGACTTGCATGCACTGGGCGATTGGCTGACACGGTTAACGGGTCATCGACAACTGTGCGCGGTCGGCGAAATCGGCCTGGATTACTTCATCGAAACCCTCGACCGCGAACGCCAGCAGGTGCTGTTCGAAGCGCAGCTGCAACTGGCGGCGGACTTCGAGTTGCCGGCGCTGATCCATGTGCGGCGCAGCCATGCAGCGGTGATTGCCACGCTCAAGCGCTTCAAGCTCAGGCGCGCCGGGATCATTCACGCCTTTGCCGGTAGCCGTGAGGAAGCGCGGGAATACATCAAGCTCGGATTCAAACTCGGCCTTGGCGGTGCGCCAACCTGGCCGCAGGCGTTGCGCATGCACCGGGTGCTGGCCGACTTGCCGCTGGATTCGGTGGTGCTGGAAACCGACTCACCGGACATGGCGCCCGCCATGTTCCCCGGCATGCGCAATACACCGGCGCATCTGCCGGCGATCTGCGACTCACTGGCCACTTTGATGAACATCAGTGCGCAACAACTCGCTGCCGCCAGTACCGCCAACAGCTGCGAGGTGTTCGGCTGGTAGTCAGTCGGCGTGGGCCTTGGCCGCGTCGAGAATCAGCGTCAGGTGCTGGCGCTGCCGGGCATAACGAATCACCGCGAAGTACACGAAAATCGCGATCAGCGATCCGTTCAGCTGCTCGGTGACGCTGAGCAGACCCACCCATTCCATCACCAGGGCCACCAGCAGCGCGGTGCACACCGTCACCAGCGCACTGGCGCGCAGCAGGCCGAGTGAATCGAGCGAACGGAAACGTTTGATCTGCTTGGGGCAACGCAATTCCAGGCTTTTCTGGCAATGGGCACAGGTGAACGCTTCGTGGATCGAAATGGCATTCAGCTGCCAGGGCTTGAGCACCAGCGTGGTCTGGCAGTGGGCGCAGCGGCCCTGGACGCCCAGAGTTGCGACAGACATATGCGATCTCCTCCAAGTGGTCAAAGAACTGAGCTTGGTTCATTGAGGCCGAAAAACCAGCGCCTGGAGGAAAACAGGATTGGGCTTACAGATGTAGGCAAAAAAGTACTACAAGCCATTCCGAAAAAACCTGCCTCACAAGAGGCAGGTCAATTCAAACCCGGAACGCGCTGATCAACTGCTTCAACTCGACCACCTGCGCCGACAACGCACGGCTGGCATCTTCGGTCTGATGCGCACCTTCTGCGGTGCGCTCGCCGGCACGGTTGATCTCGACGATGTTCTGGTCGATGTCGTGGGCGACGGCGGTCTGCTGCTCGACGGCGGCGGCGATCTGCTGGTTCTGGTCGACGATCATGCCGACAGCGCCGAGGATGTTTTCCAGCGCCTGTTGTACCTTTTCCGACTGCCCCACCGTGCCGTTGGCCATCTGATGGCTGACGCCCATGGCCTTCACTGCCGCACCGACGCCACCGTGGAGCTTGGCGATCATCTGCTCGATTTCCTCGGTCGATTGCTGGGTGCGTTTGGCCAGCGTCCGGACTTCGTCGGCGACCACGGCAAAACCGCGCCCCTGCTCACCGGCCCGCGCGGCCTCGATCGCGGCGTTGAGCGCCAGCAGGTTGGTTTGTTCAGCGATGCTCTTGATCACCTCCAGGACGCGGCTGATCGCCTGGCTGTCGCTGGCCAACTGGTTGATCACCAACACCGATTGATCGATCTCGCTCGCCAGGGCCGCGATGCTGCCCTGCTGCGATTCCACCAGCCCGCGACCATTGATGGTTTCGTCGTTCACGCTGTGGGCGCTGCTGACTGCTGCCGCCGCACTGCGTGCCACCTCCAGCGACGTCGCCGACATCTGGTTCATCGCGGTGGCCACCTGCTCGATCTGCGTGCGTTGCCCGGCGACCGCCTGATTGCTTTGTGCCGAGACGTTTTCCACCTGCCCCGCCTGCCGCTCGACCTCGCCAACGGTGTGGCCGACCCGTTCGATCAGGTCGTGGATTTTCCGCACCGTACCGTTGAACACTTCGCCCAACTCGCCGAGTTCATCGCGGCTATTGGCGTGAAAATTCACTGTCATGTCGCCCGCCGCCACCTTGTCCATCATGGCGCCGAGGTTTTTCAGGGTGGCGCGGGTCGAGGCGTAGAAGCCGCCGTAGAGATAGAAAATCAGCACGAACACCACCGACAGCGCCACCGCTTGCAGCACCATGTGCGTGCGGTTTTGCCCCAGGCGTTGCTGCAATTGGGTGTCGAGGAACTTCAGGGTGGCGTCATTGAGCTGATAGGTCTGGTCCATCAACCCGGTCACCTGGTCATAAAACCCCTGCCATGGCGCGTCGAGGGTTTCGGCCATCACCACTTGTTCTTCGATCAGTGTGCCGGCCTGTTTCAGCGACGCCTTGCTGGCATCGGCCGGGGCGCTCAGGGAATCACCGGCGGCTTTGCTCGAACCCAGCGCGTCCTGCAATTTCAGGCCATATTCGGCCTGCAGTTTTTCGATCTGCACCAGCAACTCGTCGAACCGGGTGCTCGACGAACTGTTGAGAAAGCCCTGGCCCAATGAATACGAGCCCATCGCCCGGCCTTCGCCCAAAGCCTGGGTGATGGCCGGCGTGATCGCGGTGATCAACTCACTGAGCTGGCGTATGTCGCTCTGGTTGTCGCGACTCAATCCGGCCTGACTGGCCACGATCTGGCTGAAAATCTGCGCATTGCCCAGCAATTTGCCGATCAGCGCACTTTTGCTTTGCAGGGAGTTTTCCGCTTGCTGGACCTTGAACGCGGCGATCATTTCATCGCGCTTGGTCTCGAAAAACTTGATCTGCTCCGGATCCTCGGTCATCGGCGTCAGCCCTTGCAGGCGCGCCAGAACGTTTTGTTCAAGACCGGTGATCTGCGCCTCGACATTGCCGGCCTTGCCGGACTGGCCGAGGGTGACATCGATCTGCACCAGATTGTTGAGGGTTTCCAGATCCCGGCGCAGCGTCAGGCTGCTGCCCAGCAGGTCGAGGCTCTGCAGCTCCACCCGGGTGCCCTGGAATTCGCGATAGGAATCGCGCACCAGATAGAAATTGGTCACCAGCATCGGCACCAGGAACAGCACGCTGATCAGGCTGAACTTCATGCCGAAGCTCAAGCGATTCATCAGCGAGACGGCGGGATAGAGCAAGCTCTTCACTGGAAGTCTCCCTTGGTTTTTTCTTGTTTTTATTGGCAGGCGCGGGGCGACAGCAGATAGCCACTATCGGGCGCTATCTCTGTATAGCTCAAATCGAAGGGAGGTTTTGTAACTTAAGGTTAACGAGGGGGATTGCCCCCCCTCGTCAAAGGAACGGCCTACGCCAGTACCGTCCACAGGGCAAATCCGGCATACCACAGCACCGCCGCCCGCAGCAGCAGTTCCCACAGGCAGTCGAGGGTGTTGATGCCTTCGGAGCCGACAGCGGCCGGCGGGATTTCCCCGGCCGCCAGCCCGACCTTGTTGATCAGTTGCTCGGCGCTGATGTTCCAGTTCAGCAGCTCGTGCAGCATCACCCGACTGACCGCGACGAAATTGCCGACCAGGGCAAGACTCCCCGCCAGCAGGCGCACCGGCACCCAGTCGAAGGCGTGGCGCAGTTGCCCGGCCCGTTCAGCCACCGCCGGGTTCTGGGCGTTTTCCTCCGCCAGCGCCAGCAAGCGATAGCTCAGTGCCGCCACCGGACCGAGCAGGAAGTACCAGAAAATCACCGCAAAAAAGCTCTGGTAGGCCTGCCACAACAGATGCCGTTGCACTTGCTCCAGCAATTGTTCGCCGCTTTCGGCGCAGATGTTCAGATCACGCTTGGCCACGTGGGCGGCGGCCTGCAGGTCTTCACGGCGCCAGGCGTCGCGAAACGGCCCGAGCTCGCCGAGCAGGTCACCCCGCCCCAGGCTGTAAATCACCACCAGCAAATGCACCGGCAATGCCAGCAGACCATAGGCTACCGGCTCCAGCACCACCAGCAGCAACCCCAGCAATGCCACCGGCAACAGCACCAGGATGGTCAGCACCAGCCAAGGCTGTTTCGCCAGTCCGCCGGCTTCAAGCTTGTGCAGTTCGCGGATCCATCCGCCATCGCGTTGCACCCGTTGGCGCAGAGCCGAGAACTTCTCGATCCATACCGCCAGCAGTAACACCAGAAAACTCATTGTCCTTCCTCTTGTGCCAGGGCGGCGCGGTAGCGTGCCCAGTCGAATGCGGGTCCGGGGTCGGTCTTGCGTCCGGGGGCGATGTCACTGTGTCCGCAGATGCGCTCGACAGTGATCGCCGGGAACGCCGCCTGTATCTGCCGGGTCAACGCGGTTAGCGCCCGGTACTGCGCGTCAGTGAACGGCAGATCATCGGTGCCTTCCAGCTCGATGCCCACGGAAAAATCGTTACAGGTTTCCCGTCCTTCGAACACTGAAACGCCGGCATGCCAGGCGCGCTCAAGACAGGAGACAAACTGGGTGACCTTGCCGTCACGTTCGATCAGAAAATGCGCCGACACGCGCAGGTCGGCGATTCCCGCAAAGTAGGGATGTTCCGTGACATCCAGACGGTTCTGGAAAAATTCCTGGACCTTGCCGGTGGCGAACTGCGCCGGTGGCAGGCTGATGTTGTGGATGACCAACAGGGAGACTTCGCCCGCCGGGCGTTCATTGAAGTTGGGCGAAGGGCAGACTTGCACCCCGTGACACCACCCGTTTGCGGGATCCAACTGCATACCGATTCCTTCAACGCCGACTGTGTTGGCGACCAGTATGCCGTGATCGGCCCCCGGCGCGCGATCACTTGCCGCGATTGAGCCGCCGCAGATTGCCGAGCACCGACTCCAGTGCCCGGTCGAACAGCAAGGTGTCGTCCAGTGCTCGCACCGCACCGCGACGAAACGCCAGGGCCAGTTCCGTGCGGTCGCGCTCCAGCACTTTCATCCCGGTACGGTCAACGAACACGTACTTGCCGGTAGCCTCGATGATCGCCGCCAGCTTGCAGCGCAGGGTGTGTTCTTCGTCTTCCTCGAACGCCACCCAACTGCCCAGGCGCAACTGATCGACCTGGCGTAAACCCGCATCGTCGGCTGGCAAACGCGCTGGCGGGCGTGGTTTGAGACCGTCGTCGGCCATCTGCAAGACAATCGCCTGCGACACTTCGATCATTTCCGGCAGCGCGATTTGATCCGGTGCGCTGGACGGTTCCAGCAGCCGCACATGCAGCGCTTCCAGTTCACTGAAAAAGCCGCTGGTGGCAAACGGATCGAAGGCCGAACTGCTCAGGCCGTCGCGCAATGACTTGAGCAACCCCGGTACCAGCGCCAGCAGGCGCAGACCCGCTGCGGCGTCGTCGTGGCGCTGCACGCTCCAGATCAATTGCTCCATGGTCTGCACGTCGGCGTGCCATTCGGCGGACTGATCGCCGTGCTTGAGGCAGGTCAGCAGCAACACCTTGCTCCAGGCGTCTTGCACGAAGGTCACCACCGACAGTGGCAGGACCTTGCCCAGCAAGGCCTGGTTCAACGCCTGCTCGACCCGCTGGCGGGCCAGTTCGGTTTTCGCCCGGCCCTCTTCGGCATCGCGCAAACGCTGTTCAAGCAATTCGCTGCGGCGGCGCTCGTCACTGGTGAACGCGAGGAAATCCGCCAGCAACTCGGAAAAAATCGCCGGGTCATCGACAAAATCCGTCAGCAAGCGCTGCACCACCTGCTCAATGCGCAGGTACAGGCTGTCGCGCGCATTGCCGTCGCACTCGCCCCAGCCCATCGCCGCCTCGGCGATTTCATTGAGCAGGCGGCGCGCCGGATGACTGCTGCGACTGAAGAAGCTTTTGTCGATCACCGCGACCTTCAACATCGGGATCTGCAACCGTGCAATCAGCGCCTTGAGCGAATCCGGCAGGTTGCGATCATCAAGGATGCAGTCGAAGACCATGGCCACCAGGTTGATCACGTCCTCGTCCGCCCCGCCGACGATTCGTGATTTGCCGCTGCGCACGCTGACCCGGGTCAGCAACTGTTCAAGCTGATGGCGCAGATCGAAGTCGTCCTGCATCGACAGCGCCGGCACGTATTGCTGCAGGTGCGAGAGCAGGCGCAGCAGGTCGCGGGTGGAAATTGGCTGGGCGGGAGCGCTGGGCTCAAGGGTCGGCGCAACGGTGCCGCGCACGTGCAGCAGCAGTTCCTGCAACGCGGCGAAGACTTCCTGCACCGCCGCGTCCGCCTGGGGTTTATCGATGCCCTCGAATTCGCTCTGCACGCTGGCCACAGCCTGATCGATGGCGCGACGGGCCGGTGCGGGCTTGAGCTCGGGCAACACGCCCGTGGCAATCAGCAGCTGATTGGCTTCGGCGTAGAGTTGATCGGTATCGGCCAGCACATAGCGCTCGAACAGTTTGAGCAGGATCAGTTTGACCTTGATCTCCACTCCCAGATTGCGCCCGGCCTGCAGGAAGTACTCGCAAAGCATCGCCGGGCCCAGCGGATTGTAGTGATCGTCCAGGGTCTTGCCCAACAGCGCATTGAATCGCGCGGTCAGTTGATCCAGGGCGAACCCGTCGCGATTCAGTACGCGGCCGACCATGGTTTGGACCGCGACGTTGCGCTCCATGTCATCGGTGCGTGCTGTCGTGTCGTCACACTGCAAGGCATGAGAGAGGACAGTGGGGACGGGATCGAATTGAGTGAGGCCGACAAAAGCTTCGAAGAACTGCTCGAGAAAACCGCGCTCGATGTGCTTGCGCTTGAGGCGCAGGTCGCGCATGGCCTCGAAAAAGATGTTCTGTTCGACGTCGTTACGCGCCCGGTCGGCCATTTCGAAAAGCGTGTCGTCGGCGTTATCGAACAGCTCCTGTAAACCGTTGCGCAGGCGCTGGGCAGCCTTGTCGCGAACCTGAAGCAGAATCACAGGCAGGCGGGCGAGCGGCGAGTGAGTCGCCTGATCGGCAGTGGCCTTGTGCAGAGGCACTACATTCCCGTCGTTGTGCATCCCAGCCTCCTGAAACGGTGATTCGCAGACGTCAAAGTCATGGCGTCAAATGCAAGGCGGATTATCTTGCAAAAGATGTCCCCGGCGCCAGAGCCGTCAGGGTTTCCCCTATACGCCAACACCTTCCAGTGACCACGGCAAAATCGGGTTTACTCAAAGAAAATCGACCGGATGCAGCGCTGCGTGGCGGTTCTCGCCTTGGGTTGGCCGACGCCATGCCCCTATAATCGGGCCACTTAGTTTGTGGAGCCCGTTATGCCGAATCTACGTCTCGCCGATTTGACCGCCGAAATCGAAGCCAACGTGCGCCGTGCGTTGCTCGAAGACATCGGCAGCGGCGACATCACCGCGCAACTGATCCCGGCCGAACGCCTGGCCAAAGCCACCATCATCACCCGCGACGCCGCCGTCATCAGCGGCACGGCCTGGGTCGATGCGGTGTTCCGCCAGCTCGATCCACGGGTGGCGGTGCACTGGCAGGTGCGCGATGGCGAACGGGTTTCGCCCAATCAGCCGCTGTTTCATCTGGAAGGCCCGGCCCGTTCACTGCTGACCGGTGAGCGCAGCGCTCTGAACTTCCTGCAATTGCTGTCGGGCGTGGCGACCCGTGCGCAGTATCTGGCGGATTTCGTCGCCGAGACCTCGGTGAAACTGCTCGACACCCGCAAGACCCTGCCGGGCCTGCGTCTGGCGCAGAAATACGCGGTCACCTGCGGTGGCTGCCATAACCATCGGATCGGTCTCTACGACGCGTTCCTGATCAAGGAAAACCACATCGCTGCCAGCGGTGGCATTGCGCAGGCCATCGCCGCTGCGCACAAGATCGCCCCGGGCAAACCGGTGGAAATCGAAGTGGAAAGTCTGGAAGAGCTGAAGGAGGCGCTGGCCGCCGGTGCCGACATCATCATGCTCGACGAACTGAGCCTCGATGACATGCGCGAAGCCGTACGCCTGAACGCCGGCAAGGCAAAACTGGAAGCCAGTGGCGGCATCAACGAAAGCACGCTGCTGCCGATCGCACAGACCGGGGTGGACTACATCTCGATCGGCGCGATGACCAAGGACGTCAAGGCCGTGGACCTGTCGATGCGCCTGAGCATCTGAGGCCATCGGGCAATAAAAAACGCCAGCCCTCTCGAGGCTGGCGTTTTTGTTTCAGACCACCAGATTGTTCATCTCGCAGTATTCATCCCACTCGACGCCCAACACTTCGGCCGCTTCCTTGTGCAGTTCCAGGCGCTTGGCCTCGAACTCCTCAGGGGTGCTGGTGTACTTGAGGGTCAACTCCCACGGCTGCAGGCCCTGGGCTTCGGCTTCATCTTCGAACGCCCACTGGATCTGGTCTTTCTGATCATCGGGACTCAGGTCCTTGATCTCGTCCATCAGCTGGGGCGCATCAAGCTTGTACTTTTCCAGCGCTTGTTCGTGGCGTTGCTCTTGGGTCAATTCAGTCATGGCGTTCTCGCTGATCATAGGAATGGAAGATGGATGTGGATCATCAAGGATCTCTCTGACGCGGACTGTCCGGCCTTCGGAACCATTCGGGATCATCTGAAAACTGCTGGGCGATGCTCATGCAGACAACGAATATAGGACGTTTGGCGAGCGAATTACACGGGACTTTACATCTCTCCCACAAAAAGTTGACCGGGGGAACATAAACCGGATTTCGCAGGGGGAGCAGGAAGAAGGGAAAGCGAAATGGTGCCCGAGACAGGAATCGAACCTGCGACCTTCGCGTTACGAGTGCGCTGCTCTACCGGCTGAGCTACACGGGCGGTCGGCTAAACCTAGCACTGGTCTTGCAGGTCGGCAACTTCGCCGAATGACTCGATGTTTCACGGACAAAAAAATACCCCGCCGTTTCACGGCGGGGTATTTTCATTGCGCTGCAACTGCGGGGTGATTAAACGCCCGAAGCCTTGGCAGCGGCCACGTCTTTGATGGACAGCTTGATACGGCCGCGGTTGTCCACGTCCAGTACCAGCACTTCCACTTCCTGGCCTTCTTTCAGGATGTCGGTCACTTTCTCTACGCGAGCGTCACTCAGCATCGAGATGTGAACCAGACCGTCCTTGCCCGGCAGGATGTTGACGAATGCGCCGAAGTCGACGATGCGCTCAACCTTGCCGACGTAGATCTTGCCGATCTCGGCCTCTGCGGTGATCCCCAGAACGCGCTGACGTGCTGCTTCAGCCGCTTCCTTGGTTTCGCCGAAGATCTTGATCGAGCCATCGTCTTCGATGTCGATCGAAGCCTTGGTTTCTTCGCAGATCGCACGGATGGTCGCGCCACCTTTACCGATAACGTCACGGATCTTGTCGGTGTCGATCTTCATCGCGATCATGGTCGGCGCGTTGGCCGACAGTTCGGTACGCGACTGGCCGATGATCTGGTTCATCTGGCCGAGGATGTTCAGGCGCGCTTCCAGGGCCTGGCCCAGAGCGATTTCCATGATCTCTTCGGTGATGCCCTTGATCTTGATGTCCATCTGCAGCGCGGTCACACCTTTGGCGGTACCGGCCACTTTGAAGTCCATGTCGCCCAGGTGGTCTTCGTCACCCAGGATGTCGGTCAGGACAGCGAACTTCTCGCCTTCTTTAACCAGACCCATGGCGATACCGGCAACCGGTGCCTTCATCGGAACGCCAGCGTCCATCAGGGCCAGGGAAGCGCCGCAAACGGAAGCCATCGAGCTCGAACCGTTGGATTCGGTGATTTCCGATACCACGCGGATGGTGTACGGGAACACGTCAGCGGCTGGCAGCATGGCCGAAACCGAACGACGGGCCAGACGGCCGTGACCGATTTCGCGACGACCGGCGCCCCCCATGCGACCACACTCGCCCACCGAGAACGGAGGGAAGTTGTAGTGCAGCATGAACGGGTCTTTTTTCTCGCCTTCCAGGGTGTCCAGTAGTTGCGCGTCGCGGGCGGTACCCAGCGTTGCGACGACCAGAGCCTGGGTTTCACCACGGGTGAACAGCGCCGAACCGTGAGTCTTCGGCAGTACGCCGACTTCGATGTTCAGCGGACGTACGGTACGGGTGTCGCGACCGTCGATACGTGGCTTGCCGTTTACGATGTTCTCGCGAACGGTGCGGTATTCGATTTCGCCGAAAGCGGCTTTGACGTCGGCAGCCGAAGGCTGGCCTTCTTCACCGGAGAGCTTGGCAACCACCTGGTCACGCAGCTCGCCCAGACGCGCGTAGCGGTCGGCCTTGATGGTGATGGTGTAAGCCTGGGAGATCGCTTCGCCGAACTCGGAACGGATAGCGGCCAGCAGCTCGGTGGCTTCTGGAGCAGGTGCCCAGGTCCAGGTTGGCTTGGCAGCTTCGGCAGCCAGTTCTTTAACGGCGTTGATCACGACCTGGAACTCGTCGTGAGCAAACAGTACTGCGCCCAGCATCTGGTCTTCGGTCAGCTCTTTGGCTTCCGATTCAACCATCAGTACGGCGTCCGAAGTACCGGCAACGACCATGTCCAGGCTCGAAGCAGCTTGCTGCTCGTAGGTCGGGTTCAGCAGGTAGCCGGTGCTTTCGTGGAAAGCAACGCGAGCGGCGCCGATCGGACCGTCGAACGGAATGCCGGAGATCGCCAGGGCAGCCGAGGTACCGATCATCGCAGCGATGTCCGGATCGGTTTTCTTGCTGGTGGAAACGACGGTGCAGACAACCTGCACTTCGTTCATGAAACCTTCAGGGAAGAGTGGACGGATCGGACGGTCGATCAGTCGGGAAGTCAGGGTTTCTTTCTCGGAAGGACGGCCTTCACGCTTGAAGAAACCGCCAGGGATCTTGCCGGCAGCGTAGGTCTTTTCCTGGTAGTGAACGGACAGAGGGAAAAAGCCCTTGCCCGGATCGGCTTGCTTGGCACCGACTACGGTCACCAATACGCTGACGTCATCGTCAACGGTGACCAATACTGCGCCGGAGGCCTGACGGGCGATACGGCCAGTCTCGAGGGTAACGGTCGACTGACCGAACTGGAATTTTTTGATTACCGGGTTCACGGTGTCCTACCTTCTTTGTGGCTCTTGGGGGAACTGGTTTCTTGCGAAATTCTTGGGCAATGCCGGGAATCGGCCCGACGCCTGTCCAGGGTAAAACGTGTATCCAGATAAAACTTGAGGCTGGGAGCCTGCCGGACGCCGGCGGAAACCCGCTGACGTCTGACAGACAACCAACCTCATAGCGCAATCGCTGATTAGCGACGCAGACCCAGGCGAGCGATCAGAGCGCTGTAACGGCTCACGTCCTTGCCTTTCAGGTAGTCCAGCAGCTTGCGACGCTGGTTAACCATGCGGATCAGACCACGACGGGAGTGGTGGTCTTTACCGTTGGCCTTGAAGTGACCTTGCAGTTTGTTGATGTTGGCGGTCAGCAGTGCAACTTGCACTTCTGGCGAACCAGTGTCACCAACAGCTTGCTGGTAGTCGGCAACGATTTGAGCTTTTTCTTGAACGTCGAGAGCCATGAGGCAATCCTTTTATCAGGAAACCGTTTCAAAAACAGTTTCAACAGGCCAGGGACAAATCCCTGTATCTATAAATGAGTAGTGACCGTGCCTGTTGACAGCCACACTCGCCGGCCTGCTGTTACACAGACCGGTTTCCGGTCATTCTGACCGAATCAGTCGACGCGGCGCGATGCGCCCGTCTTCGCTCACTTCACCGATACCGATGAAGCGACCATTGTGATCCTGTACCCGCACCATGCCGAACTTCGGAGCATCCGGAGCACGTACCGGCTGGCCGTTGAGCCAGTAGAACGCGCTCGCTTCCGAGAACTGCAGCAACGGCCAATCCTGCAGGCCGCTGTCCGATGGCATCAGGAAGCGGTCGACCGCTTCGTTGCCGCCTTCGGCATGTACCGCTTCCAGCTCTTCGAGGGTCACGGTCTGCGCCAGGGTGAAAGGCCCGGCCTGAGTACGACGCAGCTCAGCGACGTACGCACCACAACCGAGTTGCTCACCGATATCCTCCACCAGGGTGCGAATATAGGTGCCCTTGCTGCAATCCACCGCAAGGCGCGCAGTATCGCCTTCGAAGGCCAGCAATTCCAAGCGCGCAATAGTAACAGAACGCGGTTCGCGCTCCACTACTTCGCCTGCACGGGCCAACTTGTACAGCGGCTGGCCATCACGCTTGAGAGCCGAGTACATCGGCGGTATCTGACTGATTTGCCCACGAAATTTCGGCAGAACCGCTTCAATGTCGGCCTGACCAACGGTCACCGGACGCTCCTGCAAAACCTCGCCTTCGGCGTCCGCCGTCGTGGTGGTCTTGCCCAGTTGCGCCAGGGTTTCGTAACCCTTGTCGGAATCGAGCAGGTATTGCGAGAACTTGGTGGCCTCGCCAAAGCACAGCGGCAGTACGCCGGTGGCCAGGGGATCGAGACTGCCGGTGTGACCGGCCTTCTCGGCATTGAGCAGCCAGCGAACCTTCTGCAACGCGGCGTTGGAGGTGAACCCCAGCGGCTTGTCGAGCAGGATGATGCCGCTGACGTTACGACGGATACGTTTGACCTGAGCCACCGAGTTACTCCTTGGTGTCTTCGGGTGCTGCCGCAGCCACGTGCTGATTGTCTTCAGCCACGGCGCGCTCGATCAGGGCCGACAGGTGCGCGCCCCGCACGACGCTTTCGTCGTAGTGGAAGTGCAATTGCGGCACGCTGCGCAGCTTCATTTCGCGAGCCAGCTGCATGCGCAGGAAACCGGCGGCTGCATTGAGCACCTTGATGCTTTGTGCGATGTCTTCGGCGTTGTCCTGCCCCATCACGGTGATGAAGATCTTCGCGTGACCGACGTCACGGCTGACTTCCACAGCAGTAATGGTGACCAGGCCGACGCGCGGATCTTTGACTTCACGACGGATCAGTTGGGCCAGCTCACGCTGCATCTGATCGCCGATACGTTGGGTACGGCTGTATTCTTTTGCCATGATTTGTTACCTGTTACCGCCCTGCGGTGAAACCCGCAAGGTCTGAAAGCGGCAAACGCCCGGCCTGACAAAAGCCAGACCGGGCGTTGCGTTTAGAGTCCTGACGTCGTGCCGCGCACTTGCATGCGGCGGCCCGACGTGGCCCTTGAAGTGCGCGAGTCAGAGGCTGCGAGCAACCTGAACCTTCTCGAAGACTTCGATCTTGTCGCCGACTTTGACGTCGTTGTAGCTCTTCACGCCGATACCGCATTCCATGCCGGCACGTACTTCGGAAGCGTCATCCTTGAAGCGGCGCAGGGATTCCAGCTCGCCTTCGAAGATCACGATGTCTTCACGCAGTACACGGATCGGACGGTTACGGTGCACAACACCTTCGATCACCATGCAACCAGCGATCGCGCCGAACTTAGGCGAACGGAATACGTCACGGACTTCGGCCACACCGAGGATGTTCTCGCGAACGTCGCTGCCAAGCATACCGGTCAGGGCTTTCTTGACGTCTTCGATGATGTCGTAGATCACGTTGTAGTAACGCATGTCCAGACCTTCCTGCTCGACAATCTTCCGTGCGCCAGCATCGGCACGCACGTTGAAACCGAACAGTACAGCGTTGGAAGCCAGTGCCAGGTTGGCATCGGACTCGGTGATACCACCGACGCCGCCACCGACCACGCGCACTTGCACTTCGTCGTTGCCCAGGCCATTCAGAGCGCCCTGCAAGGCTTCCAGCGAACCACGGACGTCGGATTTGAGGACGATGTTGAGCGTCTTCTTCTCTTCCTGACCCATGCTTTCGAAGATGTTTTCCAGCTTACCGGCGTGAGCGCGAGCCAGTTTGACTTCGCGGAACTTGCCTTGACGGAACAGAGCCACTTCACGGGCTTTCTTCTCGTCGGCAACCACGCTCATCTCGTCGCCAGCGTCAGGCGTACCGTCCAGACCGAGGATCTCGACCGGAATGGCCGGGCCCGCTTCCTTGATCGGCTTGCCGTTCTCGTCGAGCATGGCGCGCACGCGGCCATAGTTCGAGCCGACCAGCACCATGTCACCTTGACGCAGCGTACCGTCCTGAACCAGAACGGTCGCCACCGGGCCACGGCCCTTGTCGAGACGCGATTCAACCACAACACCACGACCAGGAGCCGAAGGAGTGGCGGTCAGTTCGAGAACTTCAGCCTGCAGCAATACGGCTTCAAGCAGTTCGTCGACGCCGGTACCCATCTTCGCCGAAACCGGAACGAATGGAGTGTCGCCACCCCAGTCTTCAGAAGTCACGCCGTGGGCCGACAATTCGCTGCGGATGCGATCGAGATCTGCACCAGGCTTGTCGATCTTGTTCACCGCAACCACCAGCGGAACGCCGGCAGCCTGAGCGTGCTGAACCGCTTCGATGGTTTGTGGCATCACGCCGTCGTCCGCTGCAACCACCAGGATCACGATGTCGGTCGCCTTGGCACCACGGGCACGCATGGCGGTAAACGCGGCATGACCCGGGGTGTCGAGGAAGGTGACCATGCCGCGTTCGGTTTCAACGTGGTATGCACCGATGTGCTGGGTGATACCGCCGGCTTCGCCAGCAGCCACCTTGGCACGACGGATGTAGTCGAGCAGCGAGGTCTTACCGTGGTCAACGTGACCCATTACGGTAACAACCGGCGCACGAGGAACCGCTTCACCTTCAAACTTCAGGGATTCGGCGAGGGAATCTTCCAGGGCGGTGTCGCTGACCAGGGTCACTTTGTGGCCCAGTTCTTCGGCTACCAGTTGAGCAGTTTCCTGATCAAGCACTTGGTTGATGGTCGCTGGTGTACCCAGTTTGAACATGAACTTGATGATTTCGGCAGCCTTGACCGACATCTGCTGGGCGAGATCGCCAACAGTGATGGTTTCGCCGATCTTCACTTCACGCACGACAGGGCCGGTCGGGCTCTGGAAACCGTGGGCGTTGCGTTTCTTCAGCTTGGCCTTGCCGCGACCGCCGCGACGGAAGCCATCGCTTTCTTCGTCGGTCGTGCGTGGCGCCACACGTGGAGCCGGAGCCTTTTCCTTGACCGATGCGCGATGCGGAGCGTTTTTGCGCTCGCCATCACCACCGCCACGACGGTTGTTGTCGTCAGCACGTGGTTTGTCCGGACGGCGCTGTTCGTCACGCTTGCGAGTGTCGGCAGCTGGCGCAGCAGCCACAACCGGCGCGGCTTCGCGCACTGGTTCGGCCACTGGCGCAGGAGCCGCGACAGCTTCGGCAGGAGCGGACGCCGCAGCAGGCTGGCGACGCGCTTCTTCTTCGGCGCGAACGCGGGCTTCTTCTTCAGCCTTCTGACGGGCAGCATTTTCTACTGCGCGACGTTCATCCAGTTCACGCTTGCGCTCGGCTTCGATTTCTTCCGGGCTGCGCTGTACGAAAACTTTCTTCTTGCGGACTTCAACGCTGATGCTTTTGCTGCCAGCCACACGCAGGGTGCTGGTGGTTTTACGCTGCAGCGTGATCTTGCGTGGTTCTTCCACTTTCGCCTTGTGGCTGCTTTTCAAGTGGGTCAGCAGGGATTGCTTCTCACTGTCAGTCACATTTTCTTCGGCGGCGGTGTGCGGCAGACCTGCCTCACGCATCTGCTGCAACAGGCGCTCTACCGGTGTTTTGACCTCATCGGCCAGTTGTTTCACCGTGACTTGCGTCATGCACTTCTCTCCTCAGGCCGCGCCTAATTACTCGAACCAGTGGGCTCGGGCGGCCATGATCAACTTGCCGGCACGATCATCGTCAATGCCGTCGATGTCGAGCAGATCGTCAATAGACTGCTCGGCCAGGTCTTCGCGGGTAATTACGCCGCGCACCGCCAGTTCCATCGCCAAATCCTTGTCCATACCCTCAAGCGAGAGCAGGTCTTCGGCCGGATGGGCGTCTGCCAGCTTTTCCTCAGTAGCGATGGCTTTGGTCAACAAGCGATCCTTGGCACGAGCACGAAGCTCGTTGACGATGTCTTCGTCAAAGCCGTCGATGTTGAGCATTTCTTCCAACGGTACGTAGGCAATCTCTTCCAGGCTGGTGAAGCCTTCGTCTACCAGCACCTGAGCCAGTTCTTCGTCGACTTCCAGCTCGTCGATGAAGTTGCGCAGGATGTCGCCGGTTTCCGCTTGTTGCTTAGCCTGGATGTCCGATTCGGTCATCACGTTCAGGGTCCAGCCAGTCAGCTGGCTCGCCAGACGCACGTTCTGACCACCGCGACCGATGGCCTGAGCCAGATTGTCCGCGCCAACGGCGATGTCCATGGCATGGGCATCTTCGTCAACGATGATGGCCGCCACTTCTGCCGGCGACATGGCATTGATCACGAACTGTGCCGGGTTGTCGTCCCACAGGACGATGTCGACACGTTCGCCACCCAACTCACCCGACACGGCCTGGACGCGCGAACCGCGCATACCGATGCACGCGCCCTGCGGGTCGATGCGTTTGTCCTTGGAGCGGACAGCGATCTTGGCACGCGAACCCGGATCACGGGATGCGGCCATGACTTCAATCAGGCCTTCAGCAATTTCCGGCACCTCGATACGAAACAGCTCGATCAGCATTTCCGGCGCGGTACGCGACAGGATCAACTGAGGGCCACGGTTCTCGGTGCGGATTTCCTTGAGCAGCGCACGCAGGCGCACGCCAACACGGAAGGTTTCGCGAGAAATGATGTCTTCACGGGCGAGCAACGCTTCAGCGTTATTACCCAGGTCGACGATCACGTTGTCGCGGGTCACTTTTTTCACGGTGCCGGAGATGATTTCTCCCAGGCGCTCGCGATAGGCGTCAACCACTTGTGCACGCTCGGCTTCGCGCACTTTCTGCACGATGACCTGCTTGGCGGTCTGTGCAGCGATGCGGCCGAACTCGATGGACTCGATCTTTTCTTCAACAACGTCGCCAACCTTGGCGCCAGGGTGCGTTTCAGCAACCTTGCTCGGCCAGGTTTCGATGGCCGGATCATCGAGATCATTCTCTTCGACGACCGTCCAGCGACGGAAAGTTTCGTAAGAACCGGTGTGGCGGTTGATTTCCACACGCAGATCAACTTCGTCTTCAAAACGCTTTTTGGTAGCAGTGGCCAGAGCCAGCTCCAGCGCTTCAAAAATTACGCTTGCCGGTACACCCTTTTCATTGGATACCGACTCAACAACCAGCAGTACTTCTTTGCTCATCGTACGCCTCGCCTTTCGCAAGCCATTGGATCCGCGGGATCCGCGTCTCAGTCAAAACTGGGAATAATGTTGGCCTTGTCGATCATATCGATCGGCAACAGGAATTCATGGTCATCTACCTGCACCACGACGTCCTGCTCTTCTACACCGCGCAGAAGGCCCTGAAAGTTGCGTCGACCTTCAAAAGGCGAGCGCAGCTTGATCTTCACTTGTTCACCGACATATTTGGCAAACTGCTCAAGAGTGAACAGTGGGCGTTCCATGCCTGGCGAGGAAACTTCAAGGGTGTATTCAACGGAGATCGGATCTTCAACATCCAGCACACCGCTGATCTGACGGCTGACGATGGCACAATCGTCCACCAGTACGCCGCCTTCCTTATCGATATAAACGCGCAACATTGAGTGACGACCTTGAGCCGAAAACTCAATACCCCAGCATTCATAGCCCAGGGCCACGACCACCGGGGCCAGCAAGGCCTGCAACTCTTCTAGCTTGCTCGACACCTGAACCCCCTCGTGCATGTATGTGCATGCTATGCAAAATAAAAAAATGGGCGAAACGCCCATCCTTGAAACGCCGTCGAACAGCGGCGTTGAAAGTGTCCAGCTAACAAAAAGCCCCTTAAAAGGGGCTCCTTAAACTGGTTGCGGGGGCCGGATTTGAACCGACGACCTTCGGGTTATGAGCCCGACGAGCTACCAGACTGCTCCACCCCGCGACAAAGCTGGGGCGGAAGTATACGACCGATCCCTTATAGGGTCAATGCAACCTTCCACCTGCAAGAAAGCCCGCAACAGCGGGCTCTCCTGACTAATTGGTACCGAGAAGGGGACTCGAACCCCTACACCCTATGGGCACAACCACCTCAAGGTTGCGTGTCTACCAATTCCACCACCTCGGCAATACTACGTTTGAAACCCTTCTTACTTCTGCTCTTGAGCTGGAGGCACGTCAGTCGCTGGAGTAGCCGACTTTTGCTCTTGAAGCACCGGGACATCATCAGAAGCCGGTTGTTGCTTTGGAACTTCCAACACTGCCGGATCTGGAAGACCTGCCTGAGTCAGCTGATGAGCTTTCTCTTTAGCAAAGTATCCTAACCCCAAGCTGGTTATGAAGAAACCGGCGGCAAGTATAGCAGTAAACTTACTAAGAAAGGTAGAGGAACCTTGGCTTCCGAATACAGTATTTGAAGCACCTGCACCGAAAGACGCGCCAGCGTCCGCACCTTTACCCTGCTGCAGCAAAACCAGAGCAACTACGCCCAATGCACCCAGCAGATGAAAAACGACTACGACTGTTTCCAGCATTTTTTCAGTTTCCCGCGGCGCGACAAATCGCACCGAACTCATCTGCATTCAGGGAAGCTCCACCAATGAGCCCCCCATCGATATCCGGCATGCCGAACAGTTCGACCGCATTGGCCGCCTTCACGCTGCCGCCGTATAGAAGCCGCACACCTCGTGCCACTTCAGAATTCTCTGCCGCCACCTGCTCGCGAATGGCCTTATGCACATCCTGAGCCTGTTGCGGCGTTGCAGTCAGTCCAGTACCAATCGCCCAGACCGGCTCGTAAGCGATCACTGCATTGGCAAAAGCACCGACACCCAGCTCTTCTATGATGCTGCCCAGCTGACGCCCGACAACTTCAAGAGTTTTTCCAGCTTCACGTTGCTCCAGGGTTTCCCCTACACACAACACCGGAATCAAGCCACATGCCTGCGCCGCTGCGAACTTGCGGTTCAGCATTCCGTCCCGCTCACCCATGATCTGGCGGCGCTCGGAGTGCCCGACAAGCACCAGGGAACAACCTGCATCCACCAACTGACTCGGCGCAATCTCGCCCGTCAACGCACCTTGCATGGATTCCACCGCAGAGTTCTGCGCACCGACCGAAATCGATTTGCCTTTCAAGCCATCAATCACTTGATTGATATACAAGCAAGGCGGGAACACCGCGACATCAACACCGCTTGGCAAGGCCAGATGACGAAGGCCGTTGATCAGCTCAGCGACGCTGGCGCGGGTACCGTGCATCTTCCAGTTACCAGCTACCATAGGGCGACGCATGCTGTACCTCGTCGGTCAAAGTGGGCGCAGATGTTACCCAACACAATCATGGCTGGCAAGCCGAATCAGGCAGAAACTTCAGTTACCAGTTTTGCCAGTTCTTCGGCATAGCCACGAACCTGGATTTCGTCCTCGCCTTCGACCATCACACGCACCAGAGGCTCTGTCCCGGACTTACGCAAAAGCACACGCCCGCGCCCCGCCATCGCCTGGGTTACGCGCGCGCTCGCCTCCTTGACAGCCGGGTGCTCCAGCGGACTGTCGCCACCGCCGAAGCGCACGTTGATCAGCACCTGAGGACACTTACGCAGGGCCTGACGAGTTTGCGCCAGACCTTCGTTGCGTGTTTTCAGTGCCATCAGCACCTGCAACGCCGCAATGATCGCATCGCCAGTCGTCGTGTGGTTGAAGCAAACGACATGTCCGGAGTTCTCGCCCCCGACCAGCCAATCGCGCTCCAGCAACTCGGCAATCACATAGCGATCGCCGACATTTGCACGCACAAAAGGAATACCCAGATCCGCCAGAGCCAACTCCAGACCCAAATTGCTCATCAGCGTACCGACAACACCGCCCTGCAATTTGCCTCGCTCATGCAGATCGCGCGCAATGATGAAAATCAGCTCGTCACCATCGACTATCGCACCGGTGTGATCGACCATCAGCACTCGGTCGCCATCGCCATCGAAGGCGATACCCAGATCGGCATGCTCGGACAACACCGCCGCCTGCAATTGCCCCATATGCGTGGAGCCACAGTTGTCATTGATGTTCAGCCCGTTAGGCTGAGCCGACAGAACGACGACCTCGGCACCCAGCTCACGGAAAACACTCGGGGCGACCTTGTAAGTGGCACCGTGCGCACAGTCGATGACAATCTTCAGGCCGGAGAAATTGGTACCGGTCGGCACGGAGCTCTTGCAGAACTCGATATAGCGACCGGAAGCATCATTGATTCGCGACACTTTGCCAATCTTGCTCGACTCGACGACAGTCATTGGCGTATCGAGCAATTCTTCAATCATCAGCTCCAGCTCATCGGGAAGCTTGGTGCCCTTGCCGGAGAAAAACTTGATGCCGTTATCGTCATGCGGATTGTGCGACGCGCTGATCACGATCCCGGCCTCAGCCTGGAAGGTACGCGACAGGTAGGCGATAGCTGGAGTCGGCATCGGGCCGAGCAGCATTACATCGGCGCCGGCAGATGTCAGGCCAGCCTCAAGTGCCGATTCGAACATGTAGCCGGAAATCCGCGTGTCTTTACCGACCAGCACCTTGCAGGCACCCATTTTGCGGAAGGCCATACCGGCAGCCCAGCCGAGCTTGAGCATGAAGTCCGGAGTGATCGGATACTCCCCGACGCGCCCACGAATGCCGTCGGTACCAAAATATTTCTTGCTCATAAGTGCTCCATCATTCTTATTCGGCTGATTCCACGGCTGCGAGCATGCGCACCACATCCACCGTTTCTGCCACATCATGGACGCGCAATATACGCGCGCCTTTCACCGATGCCAGTGCAGCCAGTGCCAAACCGCCATACAGACGCTCACCCACCGGGCGATTCAATGCATAGCCGATCATGCTTTTGCGCGAAACGCCCACCAACAGTGGTCGCCCCAACGCATGCAGGGCCTCCATATGCTTGAACAAGCTTAGATTGTGCTGCGGGGTTTTGGCGAAGCCGAAGCCCGGATCAAGAATGATTCGCTCGGCCGGAATGCCTGCCACTTCGCATTGAGCCATGCGTTCGGCAAGAAACTCACCCACTTCCCGGGTAACATCCTGATAACGCGGATCATCCTGCATATCGCCAGGTTCGCCGAGCATATGCATCAGACACACCGGCAGCCCCGTGGCTGCGGCCGCATCAAGCGCACCGTCCCGCCGTAGCGAGCGAACGTCGTTGATCAAGCCGGCACCCAACCGTGCCGTTTCGCGCATGACCGCCGGAGTGGACGTATCGACCGATATGACCACATCGAGTTCGCGGTTGATCAGCTCGACGACGGGCGCGACACGCTCCAACTCCTCCAATGGAGAAACCGCCCGCGCACCTGGCCGGGTCGATTCGCCCCCCACATCAATCAGCGTCGCGCCTGCGGCGACCATGGCTTCAGCATGACGCAAAGCCGCATCGAGCTGACTGTATCGGCCACCGTCCGAAAAAGAATCGGGCGTGACATTGAGAATGCCCATGACATGCGTCCGGGCCAAATCAAGAACCCGGCTGCCGCAAGGCAACCGGGTCAGGGACTGTACAGAAGTCATTTCAAACCTTAAACGTCGGCAGCCGGACCGCCAATCGGTGTTTCCGGACGCTCGCCCTGAATGACAGGTGGCGTGCCAGTACCGGTACCGCCCGACCAGTCGCGAGGCTCGCGAGGTGTGCGACCGGCCATGATGTCGTCGATCTGCTCGGCATCGATCGTCTCGTACTTCATCAGGGCATCCGCCATGGCATCGAGCTTGTCGCGGTTATCCGTGAGGATCTGCTTGGCGGTGCCGTAGCACTGATCGATGATGCTGCGCACTTCGGAGTCGATCAGCTTGGCTGTCTCGCCAGAGAAGCTGGCATTCTGACCGCCACCGCCGCGACCGAGGAATACTTCACCCTCTTCTTCGGCATACATCAACGGACCGAGTTTTTCCGACAGCCCCCACTTGGTCACCATATTCCGCGCAATCTGACTCGCACGCATGATGTCGTTGGAAGCCCCGGTGGTCACGCCGTCAAAGCCCAATGTCATCTCTTCAGCAATACGGCCGCCGTACAGCGAGCAGATCTGGCTGATCAGCGCACGCTTGGACAGGCTGTAGCGATCTTCTTCCGGCAGGAACATGGTCACGCCCAGCGCACGACCGCGCGGGATGATCGAGACCTTGTAGACCGGATCGTGCTCGGGTACGACGCGCCCCACAATGGCATGGCCTGCTTCGTGATAAGCGGTGTTCTGCTTTTCCTTCTCGGACATGACCATGGATTTGCGCTCGGCGCCCATCATGATCTTGTCTTTGGCCAGTTCGAATTCTTTCATTTCGACGATGCGCTTGCCGGCACGGGCAGCGAACAGCGACGCCTCGTTCACCAGGTTCGCCAGATCGGCACCGGAGAAACCCGGGGTACCACGTGCGATAACGGCCGGAGCAACGTCGTCACCCATTGGCACTTTACGCATGTGAACCTTGAGGATCTGCTCGCGACCACGGATGTCCGGCAGGCCAACCACCACCTGACGGTCGAAACGACCAGGACGCAGCAACGCCGGGTCCAGCACATCAGGACGGTTGGTTGCGGCGATGACGATGATGCCGTCATTCATTTCGAAACCGTCCATCTCGACCAGCAACTGGTTGAGAGTCTGTTCACGCTCGTCGTGACCGCCACCCATACCGGCGCCACGATGGCGACCAACGGCATCGATCTCGTCGATGAAGATAATGCATGGTGCGTGCTTCTTGGCCTGCTCGAACATGTCGCGAACGCGACTGGCACCGACACCGACGAACATTTCGACGAAGTCCGAACCGGAAATGGTGAAGAACGGCACTTTTGCTTCGCCGGCAATCGCCTTGGCCAGCAACGTTTTACCGGTACCCGGAGGACCGACCATCAGCACGCCGCGGGGAATGCGGCCGCCCAGACGCTGGAACTTGCCCGGATCACGGAGGAACTCGACCAGCTCACCCACTTCTTCCTTGGCTTCGTCACAACCGGCAACGTCAGCCAGGGTGGTTTTCACCTGATCTTCCGACAGCAGACGAGCCTTGCTCTTGCCGAAGCTCATCGGTCCGCCCTTGCCGCCCGCGCCGCCCTGCATCTGGCGCATGAAGAACATGAACACCGCGATGATCACGAGGATCGGAAAGCTGGCTACCAGAAGCTGGGTCCAGATACTTTGCTGTTCAGGCTGCTTGCCTTCGACCACAACGTGGTTGTCGACCAGGTCACCGATCAGGCCATTGTCCTGGATTGCCGGACGAATGGTCTTGAAGCTGTCGCCATCGTTGCGTTTGCCGGTAATCACGTAACCGTCGACGGCCACGCGCTCGACCTTGCCATCCTTGACCTGCTGGATGAAGTCGGAATAGTTGAGGGTCTGCGGCTCGTTAGGGCTGGAGAAGTTGTTCATCACCGTCACCAGGACTGCCGCGATGATCAACCACAGGATCAGATTCTTTGCCATATCGTTCAATTAACTACCCTCTGAAGCAAGCTCCGCTACTGGCGCGCGCTTCGCATGATATTCACCGGCCTAACTTACTACATTACCTACAGCTCTGGCAGGCGCCGTCTGTAACCCTTTGTGAAACACTTTCTACACAATATTCGCTTATGCGCGCGGGGCGAAATACGAAAAACCTATCACCCCACCAAAAAACCTCGCTTTACTCGCTACGACTGCGATAGCCCCAAGCCAGCATATATTGCTCGCGAGAGCTGCCACGAGAGGAATCCGGCTTGATCATCTGGATCTTGTCGAACTTCTTGCGAGCGTCCTTCAGGTAGGTATCGAACCCCTCGCCCTGAAAAATCTTGATCAGGAAATTACCGCCCGGCTTGAGTATCCGCTCCGCCAGATCAAGCGCCAGCTCACAAAGAAACATGGCTTTTGGCATGTCCACTTCAGGCGTACCACTCATATTGGGGGCCATATCGGAAATCACAAGGTCCACCTGCGAATTACCTACGGCCTCAAGGATCCGGGCGAGCACTTCGTCCTGAGTGAAGTCGCCCTGGATGAAAGTCACGTCCGGAATACTGTCCATTTCCAGGATGTCCGAAGCGATCAGACGCCCCTGGCCACCGATCAGCCGACTGGTGACCTGAGACCAGCCGCCAGGCGCCGCGCCCAGATCGACGACGCTCATGCCCGGACGGATCAGTTTGTATTTTTCCTGGACCTCCAGAAGCTTGTAACTCGCACGCGAACGGTAACCGTCCTTCTGCGCCTGCTTCACATAGGGATCATTGACATGTCTTTTCAGCCAACCAAGGCTTGTCTTGGAACGCGCCATTGGGCACCTCGTTGATTAGGGTCGTGATTAATTGGGCGGATCCACGAGCCCTCGGGTAAAATGGCCGCCATTTTACAGAATCCAGACGAAAGGGTCAGATTATGCCGCTCACTCCAGAGCAGAAGAAACAGTACAAATCCATTGGCCACCACCTGAAGCCAGTTTTGACGGTGGCTGACAACGGTTTGACTGAAGGTGTTTTAGCCGAACTCGAACGCGCATTGGCAGATCACGAACTGATCAAGATCAAGCTCAACATCCTCGATCGCGAGGCGCGTCTGGCGTCCGTTGCAGAGCTGTGCAAGGTCGGCAAGGCCGATCTGGTTCAAGTCATCGGCAAGATGGCACTGATTTACCGCAAGAACTTCAGCGTCAACAAGCAGCTGTCGAACGTCCATCGCTTCAAGTGATGGCAAGGGTCAAGGGTGTGCTTCGCGCACCCTGCCACTCCATCCAGGCACCGGCTGCAATACCAGCACCAGCCCGGAAAAACCCAACACAAGAAAGCTGAACACCTGCCAGCGCTGCGCATCCGGCCAGCCGACACGTACTGCGACAAACATCGCACACGCATACAACGCCATCAGCAACACCTGCCCGCGGAAATCCCGCCATAGACTGACAAGGCCCTCGGCCTGTACCAGCACCAAAGCCTGAAATATCACGCACGCGACGGCAAAACCCACTACCGCCACTTCAAACGTACTTGCAACTTCATCGATCAGCAGCGGTGCCAGGCCGATCTGACCCAGCACCGGCCGCAGACCGAGATGTACCAGCCACAGGCCACCGACCCACAACATCTGGGCCAGTTGCCAGAGCATCGCGCCCGCATGCAGCGGGCGCCCGCCCTCAGATGTGACGGACTTCGACAATCTCGTACTCGATATCGCCACCTGGCGTTTTCACAACGACCGTATCGCCCTCTTCCTTGGCAATCAAGGCGCGAGCGATCGGCGAGCCGACCGAAATCTTGCCGAGCTTGATGTCCGCCTCGTCCTCACCCACGATCTGGTAAGTGACGCTTTCATCAGTCTCGACGTTGGCGATTTCGACGGTGGTGCCGAAAATCACCTTGCCGGTGTGCGGAATGGTCGTTACGTCGATGATCACCGCGTTCTGCATGCGACCTTCGATGTCACGGATCCGCGCCTCTACCATGCCCTGCTGTTCGCGGGCGGCATGGTATTCGGCGTTTTCTTTCAAGTCACCCAACTCGCGGGCCGTACCGATGTCCTGGCTAAGCTTCGGACGAACGACCTTGGTCAGGTGAGCGTGCTCTTCTTCCAGGGCGCGAGCGCCCTGAACAGTCATTGGGTACTTGGTTATGCTCATGCCTTCAATCCTGCGTGTAGATCCTGCAAGCGGCGTACGGTCTTCTCGGGACCGAACTTCAGCGCTTCACAGATAGCTTCGCCAGCAGCAATGGTGGTGGTGCAGTAAATCTTGTGCTGCAAGGCGTTACGGCGAATGGAATAGGAATCGGCGATCGACTGGCGACCTTCGGTGGTGTTGATGATCAGGGTGACTTCGTCATTCTTGATCATGTCGACCACGTGCGGACGACCCTCGGTCACCTTGTTCACGCGACGCACTTTCAGACCTGCGGCTTCGATCAGCTTGGCGGTGCCGGCAGTGGCGACGACTTCGAAGCCCAAGTTGATCAGATCACGGGCCACGCCTGCAACCAGAGGCTTGTCATCGTCGCGCACACTGATGAATGCAGTACCGCCGGTCGGCAGCACTTCGCTGGCGCCCATCTGGGCTTTGGCAAAGGCTTCGCCGAAGGTATCGCCGACGCCCATCACCTCACCGGTGGACTTCATCTCTGGGCCGAGGATAGGGTCAACGCCAGGGAATTTGGCGAACGGGAACACCGCCTCTTTCACACTGTAGAAATTCGGAATGATTTCCTTGGTGAAGCCGATTTCCTTCAAGGTTTTACCGGCCATCACGCGAGCCGCGACCATCGCCAGGGAAATACCGATGCACTTCGACACGAACGGTACGGTACGGGAAGCACGCGGGTTGACTTCGATGACGTAGATGTCTTCGCCCTGCAGCGCCAACTGAACGTTCATCAGGCCGACCACGCCCAGCTCCAGGGCCATTTTCTTGACCTGTTCGCGCATTTCGTCCTGGATGTGCGCCGGCAGCGAGTAGGGAGGCAGCGAACACGCAGAGTCACCGGAGTGAACGCCCGCCTGTTCGATGTGCTGCATGATCGCGCCGATCACCACGTCCTTGCCGTCGCAGACCGCATCCACGTCCATCTCGATGGCGCAGTTGAGGAAGTGGTCGAGCAGCACCGGGCTGTCGTTCGACACTTGCACCGCGTCACGCAGGTAACGCTTGAGTTCTTCTTCCTTGTAGACGATTTCCATCGCCCGGCCGCCCAGTACGTAGGACGGACGCACCACCAGCGGGTAACCGATCTTCGCGGCAGCGCGAACGGCTTCGTCTTCGCTGCGCACAGTAGCGTTTGGCGGCTGACGCAGGTTCAGGCGCTCGACCATCTGCTGGAAGCGCTCACGGTCTTCGGCGCGGTCGATGGCGTCAGGGCTGGTGCCGATGATCGGCACGCCGGCTGCTTCCAGGGCGCGAGCCAGCTTCAGAGGCGTCTGGCCGCCGTACTGGACGATCACGCCTTTCGGCTTCTCGACGCGGCAGATTTCCAGCACGTCTTCCAGGGTCACCGGCTCGAAGTACAGACGGTCGGAAGTGTCGTAGTCAGTGGAAACGGTTTCCGGGTTGCAGTTGACCATGATGGTCTCGTACCCGTCATCGCGCAGCGCCAGTGCCGCGTGTACGCAGCAGTAGTCGAACTCGATGCCCTGACCGATACGGTTCGGGCCACCGCCAAGGATGATGATCTTGTCGCGACCGGACGGCGCGGCTTCACACTCTTCCTCGTAGGTCGAATACAGGTAGGCCGTGTCGGTGGCGAACTCGGCCGCGCAGGTGTCGACGCGCTTGTAGACCGGGAACACTTCCAGCTTGTGGCGGTGCGTGCGCAGGTTCTTCTCGGTGACACCCAGCAGCTTGGCCAGACGCTGGTCGGAGAAACCCTTGCGCTTGAGCTTGTACATCAGATCGCGGTCGATAGCGGACAGACCGAGGGTCTTGACCTTCTCTTCGTCCTTGATCAGATCTTCGATCTGTACCAGGAACCATGGATCGATCATGTTCATGCCGAAGATTTCTTCGACGGTCATGCCGGCGCGGAAAGCGTCCGCCACGTACCAGATACGCTCGGCACCCGGTACGGTCAGTTCGCGTTTGAGCACGCTCATGCTTTCCGGATTGCTCAGGTCGACCTTCTCGTCCAGACCGCAAACGCCCACTTCCAGACCGCGCAGGGCTTTCTGCAGGGATTCCTGGAAGGTACGGCCGATGGCCATGACTTCACCGACCGACTTCATCTGAGTGGTCAGGCGCGCGTCAGCGTTGGCGAATTTCTCGAACGCGAAGCGCGGCAGCTTGGTCACGACGTAGTCGATGGACGGCTCGAAAGACGCCGGCGTACGGCCGCCGGTGATGTCGTTCTGCAGTTCGTCGAGGGTGTAACCGACGGCCAGCTTGGCCGCGATCTTGGCGATCGGGAAACCGGTGGCTTTCGAGGCCAGAGCCGACGAGCGGGATACACGCGGGTTCATCTCGATCACGACCATACGGCCGGTGTCCGGGCAGATACCAAACTGCACGTTGGAACCGCCGGTCTCGACGCCGATCTCGCGCAGTACCGCCAGCGAGGCGTTACGCAGGATCTGGTATTCCTTGTCGGTCAGGGTCTGGGCTGGAGCAACAGTGATCGAGTCACCGGTGTGCACGCCCATCGGGTCGAAGTTTTCGATCGAGCAGACGATGATGCAGTTGTCCTTTTTGTCGCGGACAACTTCCATTTCATATTCTTTCCAGCCGATCAGCGATTCGTCGATCAGCAGTTCCTTGGTTGGCGACAGGTCCAGACCACGGGCGCAGATTTCTTCGAACTCTTCACGGTTGTAGGCGATACCGCCACCGGTGCCGCCCATGGTGAAGGACGGACGGATGATGCACGGGAAGCCCAGGCGCTCAAGCACCGCGTTGGCTTCTTCCATGCTGTGGGCGATACCGGAACGCGGGCATTCCAGGCCGATGGCTTTCATCGCCTTGTCGAAACGCGAGCGGTCTTCAGCCTTGTCGATGGTGTCGGCGTTGGCACCGATCATCTCAACGCCAAACTTCTCCAGAACGCCTTCGCGCTCCAGGTCCAGGGCACAGTTCAGCGCAGTCTGGCCGCCCATGGTTGGCAGCACTGCATCCGGACGCTCTTTTTCGATGATCTTGGCAACGGTCTGCCACTTGATCGGCTCGATGTAGGTGGCGTCGGCCATGTCCGGGTCGGTCATGATGGTGGCCGGGTTGGAGTTCACCAGGATGACGCGGTAACCCTCTTCGCGCAGGGCTTTGCAAGCCTGGGCGCCGGAGTAGTCGAATTCGCAGGCCTGGCCGATAACGATCGGGCCAGCGCCGAGAATCAGGATGCTTTTAATGTCTGTACGTTTTGGCATGGGTTTGTCACTCAAATCCGCAGGTCAGTCGGCAAGCCGTCTTGATCGATTTCTGAAGTCCCGAGGGGGCCGCCGGTTCCGGGGCCGCCCTCGAGGGGCTTCTCGCTACAGTCTCAAGGCGAGCGCTTAGCGTCGCTTGGCCATCTCGTTGATGAAGCGGTCAAACAGGGGGGCCACATCGTTCGGGCCCGGGCTCGCTTCAGGGTGACCCTGGAAGCTGAACGCGCTCTTGTCGGTGCGCTCGATACCTTGCAGGGTGCCGTCGAACAGCGATTTGTGAATCGCGCGGACGTTGGCTGGCAGGGTTTCTTCGTCAACCGCGAAACCGTGGTTCTGGCTGGTGATCATCACGACGCCAGTGTCCAGATCCTGAACCGGGTGGTTGGCACCGTGGTGGCCGTGGCCCATTTTCAGGGTCTTGGCGCCGGAGGCCAGAGCCAGCAGCTGGTGACCCAGGCAGATGCCGAAGACCGGAATCTCGGTTTCCAGCACTTCCTTGATCGCCTTGATCGCGTAGTCGCAAGGCTCCGGATCACCAGGGCCGTTGGACAGGAACACGCCGTCCGGCTTCAGGGCCAGTACGTCGGCAGCCGGGGTTTGCGCCGGCACCACGGTCACGCGGCAGCCGCGCTCGACCAGCATGCGCAGGATGTTGACCTTGACGCCGTAGTCGTAGGCAACCACGTGGTATGGCAGCTCGGAGGCTTCGATGGTCGCGTGGCTGTCGGTTTTCAGATCCCAGACAGTGGAGCGCCATTCGTATTGGGTCTTGGTGCTGACGACTTTCGCCAAGTCCATGCCCTTCAGGCCCGGGAAGCCTTGCGCCGCGGCGATGGCCGCTTCTTCGGAGAGGTTGTCGCCGGCCATGATGCAGCCGTTCTGTGCGCCTTTTTCACGCAGGATGCGGGTCAGACGACGAGTGTCGATACCGGCGATCGCCACAACATTGTTGGCTTTCAGGTAATCGGACAGGGACATCGTGTTACGCCAGTTGCTCGCTACCAGCGGCAGGTCACGGATGACCAGGCCAGCTGACCAGACGCGATCGGACTCGGCGTCTTCCGGCGTGGTGCCGGTGTTGCCGATGTGCGGGTAAGTCAGAGTAACGATCTGTTGGGCGTAGGAAGGATCGGTAAGGATTTCCTGATAGCCGGTCATTGCGGTGTTGAACACCACCTCACCAACGGTCTGACCGTCGGCTCCAATGGCTTCGCCGCGAAAAATGCTGCCATCAGCAAGGGCGAGTATGGCTGGCTTAGTCAAGAAGACCTCCCGTAAATAACGCATGAAAGGGCAATCGCAGGTTGTAAAAAAGCGGAGTGACGTATGGACACGTCACCCCGCTTGTTCACTGAATTATTCTGCGCGCTTTTAGTGGACACACTAAAGCTGTAGCTTACAGAAAAAGGGTTTTTTGGTCTACCGCCAATGAGCCCGAAAGGCCGGAGAATGCGACAGGGCGTCGCTCAGCGGATTGAAACCGGCAAAAACAGGGCGTTTGTGCCGGCTTCAGAACATCTCAATGCAGGTCGAGCACGTCCTGCATGTCATACAAACCAGGCTCACGAGCATCCAGCCACAAGGCTGCACGCACCGCGCCCTTGGCGAACGTCATGCGACTCGAAGCCTTGTGGGTAATCTCCAGGCGCTCGCCCTCGCAGGCAAACAGCACCGTGTGATCACCCACCACATCACCACCGCGAACAGTGGCAAAACCGATGGTTTCACGCTCACGGGCGCCGGTGTGACCTTCACGGCCATAGACCGCGACCTTCTGCAGATCACGATCCAGCGCATGGGCGATCACCTCACCCATGCGCAGGGCCGTACCCGACGGCGCATCGATCTTGTGCCGATGATGAGCCTCAATGATTTCGATGTCCGCATCATCCGCCAACACCCGAGCAGCCATGTCGAGCAACTTCAGCGACAGGTTGACGCCGACACTGAAGTTGGCGGCGAACACGATTGGAATATCCTTGCCCGCCTCGGCCAGCAACTGCTTCTGCGCAGCATCCAGCCCGGTCGTGCCGATGACCATCGCCTTGCCGGCCTTGCGGCAGAAGGCCAGGTTTTTCAGCATGACTTCCGGCAGAGTGAAGTCGATCAATACATCAAATTCCTCCGCCACCGACTCCAGGTTTCCGGACAGCGGCACGCCGATTCGACCGAGCGAAGCCAGCTCACCGGCATCCACACCGATCAGCGTACTGCCAGGGCGGACAATCGCGGCCGTCAAACCGGTCAGCGGCGCGCGCTGCTGCACCGCCTCGACCAGAATCTTGCCCATGCGCCCGGCAGCGCCCATCACAGCTATACGTCGCATGCCGACTCCTTACAGATCGCCGAAGAAGCGCTTCACACCGTCAAACCAACCGGTGGCTTTCGGGGAGTGACTGTTGTCGTCCGCCAGGGAGCTGCGGAATTCTTCCAACAGCTCACGCTGACGACGGTTCAGATTGACCGGCGTTTCGACGGTCACACGGCACATCAGGTCGCCCGCACCACCGCCACGCACCGGCGCAACGCCCTTGCCGCGTATGCGGAACTGCTTGCCGGTCTGAGTTCCTTCCGGAATCTTCAGCTTCACGCGACCGTCGAGGGTCGGAACTTCCAGCTCGCCGCCCATGGCTGCGTCGACGAAACTGATCGGCACTTCGCAGAACAGATGCTTGCCGTCACGCTGGAAGATGTCGTGCTCGCGGACGTTGATCACCACGTACAGGTCGCCAGTCGGGCCACCCTGAGTGCCCGCCTCGCCTTCGCCGGACAGACGAATGCGGTCACCGGTGTCGACACCGGCCGGCACTTTGACGGAGAGGGTTTTGTATTCTTCAACGCGACCGTCACCGTGGCAGGAGTCGCACGGATCGGAAATGATCTTGCCCTGGCCATGGCAGCGCGGGCAGGTCTGCTGCACCGAGAAGAAACCTTGCTGCATGCGCACCTGACCGATGCCGCCGCAAGTCGGGCAAGTCGATGGCGACGAGCCTTTCTTGGCACCCGAACCATCGCATGGTTTGCAGTTGACCAGTGTCGGAACGCGGATATTCACGGTGGTACCGCGCACCGCCTCTTCCAGGTTCAGCTCCAGGGTGTAACGCAAATCGCTGCCGCGCTGGGCGCCGCCACGGGAACCGCCGCGACCGCCACCGAAGAAGTCACTGAAGACATCACCGAAGATGTCGGAGAAGTTCTGACCGCCGAAGCCTGCACCGCCGCCGCCCATGCTCGGGTCGACGCCGGCATGACCGTACTGATCGTACGCCGCACGCTTGCTGGAGTCGGACAGCACTTCGTAGGCTTCGTTGGCCTCTTTGAACAGATCCTCCGACGCCTTGTCACCGGGATTACGGTCCGGGTGGTGCTTCATCGCCAGACGGCGATAGGCCTTTTTCAGGTCTGCTTCGCTTGAGCCGCGCTCAACACCCAACACTTCGTAATAGTCACGCTTAGCCATAAGTTCTTCATACTCTTGAGGACGTTCGGCAAACCCCTCCTGAGCTTCGCCAAACTCGTTGAGCCCCAATACAGGCCCGGACCCAACTCACGTCAATTCAACGATCCTGGTCTTTGGTTCATGCGGTATTTGCGGCGCGAAAAGCAGGAGCATTTCCGACCATACCGCCAGCATTCGAGCCTTGTCGCATGCTGTAAAAATTCGCGTATTCCAGATACGCCAACGCGGGAGCAAGCTCCCGCGCGGCGACATCCTACCAGTCACCGCCGCAAGGCAGTCAACCGGGCGACCAACAACTTACTTGTGGTCTTTGACTTCTTCGAACTCGGCATCGACAACATCGTCAGCCTTTTCAGCCTTCTCGTCGTGCGGTGCCGCGCCTTCAGCAGGCTGAGCCTGTTCGGCGTACATCTTCTGGGCAACCGGCGCAGAGACTTTCGACAGCTCTTCAACCTTGGCATCAATGGCAGCCTTGTCATCGCCTTTGACGGCCGCTTCCAGGGCAACCACAGCCGCTTCGATTGCAGTCTTCTCTTCTGCAGTCACTTTGTCGCCAGCGTCAGCGATCATCTTGCGAGTCGAGTGAACCAGTGCATCACCCTGGTTACGGGCAGCGGCCAGCTCTTCGAACTTGCGGTCTTCCTCGGCGTTCAGCTCGGCGTCGCGCACCATCTTCTGGATTTCTTCATCCGACAGACCGGAGTTGGCCTTGATGGTGATCTTCTGCTCTTTGCCAGTCGCCTTGTCCTTCGCACCGACGTGCAGGATGCCGTTGGCGTCGATGTCGAAGGTCACTTCGATCTGCGGCACGCCACGTGGAGCAGGTGGAATGTCAGCCAGGTCGAACTTGCCCAGGGACTTGTTCTGTGCGGCTTGCTTGCGCTCACCTTGCAGGACGTGAATGGTCACCGCGCCCTGGTTGTCGTCGGCCGTCGAGAACACTTGCGATTTCTTGGTAGGAATCGTGGTGTTTTTCTCGATCAGCGCGGTCATCACGCCACCCATGGTTTCGATACCCAGGGTCAGCGGGCTGACGTCGAGCAGCAGAACGTCTTTCACGTCACCGGCCAGAACGGCACCCTGGATGGCAGCACCCATGGCAACAGCTTCGTCCGGGTTCACGTCTTTACGTGCTTCTTTACCGAAGAAATCGGTAACTGCCTTCTGCACCAGCGGCATACGAGTCTGACCACCAACCAGAATCACGTCATCAATTTTGCTGGCGTCGATACCGGCGTCCTTCAGAGCAATACGGCACGGCTCGATGGTACGGTTCACCAGATCTTCGACCAGCGACTCGAGCTTGGCACGAGAGATCTTCACGTTCAGGTGCTTAGGACCCGTCGCATCTGCTGTGATGTACGGCAGGTTGACGTCGGTCGACTGAGAAGAAGACAGCTCGATCTTGGCTTTCTCAGCGGCTTCTTTCAGACGCTGCAGGGCCAGAGGGTCGTTCTTCAGGTCCATGCCGGACTCTTTCTTGAACTCGTCGACGAGGTAGTCGATCAGGCGCATGTCAAAGTCTTCGCCGCCCAGGAAGGTGTCACCGTTGGTGGCCAGTACTTCGAACTGGTGCTCGCCGTCAACTTCAGCGATTTCGATCACGGAAACGTCGAAGGTACCACCACCCAGGTCGTAAACGATCACGGTGTGATCGCCCTTGGCCTTGTCCATGCCATAAGCCAGAGCGGCTGCGGTTGGTTCGTTGATGATACGTTTTACGTCCAGACCGGCGATGCGGCCAGCATCTTTAGTTGCCTGACGCTGACTGTCGTTGAAGTAGGCCGGAACGGTGATCACCGCTTCGGTCACCGCTTCGCCGAGGTAGTCTTCGGCGGTCTTCTTCATCTTCTTCAGGACTTCGGCGCTGATTTGCGGCGGAGCCATCTGCTTGCCGGAGGCCTCGACCCAAGCGTCACCATTGTTGGCCTTGACGATTTTGTAAGGCACCAGCTTGATGTCTTTCTGTACAACGTCTTCTTCGAAGCGGCGACCAATCAGACGCTTCACTGCGAAAAGGGTGTTGTGCGGGTTGGTCACAGCCTGACGCTTGGCGGACTGACCGACCAGGATTTCACCATCATTGGCGTAAGCAATGATCGACGGCGTGGTACGCGCGCCTTCAGCGTTCTCAATGACTTTGGCTACGCCGTTTTCCAGCACGGAGACGCAGGAGTTGGTAGTCCCCAGGTCGATACCGATAATTTTGCCCATGTTCACTCTCCCGAAACTTTGGATTTTTTTGCCGCAGCAGTGGTGGCTAACTGCGGTAATACTTAAACGCTTGACTTCTAAATGGGGGCCTTGCGGCTAATTTCAAGCCTTCTCGTCAATCGAAGGCGAAACTGGCGCCGGCGCCTTGCTGACCACGACCATCGCCGGGCGCAACAGGCGACCGTTGAGCTGATAGCCCTTCTGGAACACCTTCAGAATGCTGTTCGGCTCCAGGTCAGCACTTTCCTGCATGGCCATCGCCTGATGCTCTACGGCGTTGAAAGGTTCACCTTCCTGCGGGCTTACAGCGACAAGCTGATAACGCGCGAGGGTGTCGTGAAACATTTTCAGGGTGAGCTCGATGCCTTCACGCATCGGACGGATGCTCTCGTCATCCGGGCTCGACAGCTCAAGGCCGCGCTCCAGGCTGTCGACGATCGGCAGCAGGTCGCCGGCGAATTTTTCCAGCGCAAACTTGTGCGCCTTTTCGACATCCTGCTCGGCACGGCGGCGGACGTTCTGCAGATCGGCAGCTACGCGCAGCGATTGATCCTGCGCGGCGGCCAATTGCTCTTCGAGCACTTGTACACGGGTCGCCAGGTCATCACCCGAAGCCTCGGGCGCCTGATTGGCTTCTGGATTTTGCGTATCTACTGTCTGTTCGTCAGCCATAGAATTCTCCTTTCAATATCGTCCGCGAGTTCGGTTCGCGCTTCTGCCCCGGTATATGGGGCCGCAAAATCAGGCTTCAAGGGCTGACAACGATTAACCCTACAAAAAAGTGCTGCATTGTCATTCCCTGGCGCGACAAGCATTTGATCGGATCATCCTCATCGAACCAGGCAAGGGCATTGTCAGCCCGAAACAAAACACTGTATAAATAACCAGACCTGAAGCCTGGGAGCGGCCTTTATGCTGGTGCACCTGTCCGTACACAACTACGCCATCGTTGAACATCTCGATCTCGAACTCGATCGCGGCATGAGCGTGATTACCGGGGAAACCGGCGCCGGCAAATCGATCATGCTCGATGCCCTGGGCCTGACGCTCGGTGATCGCGCCGACAGCGGCGTGGTGCGACCGGGCGCCGACAAGGCCGACATCCTGGCGACCTTCGATCTGGCCGACATCCCCGAGGCCAGCGCCTGGCTGGCAGAACGCGACCTGGAAATCGACGGCCCGTGCATCCTGCGCCGGGTCATCACTTCCGAAGGTCGTTCACGCGGCTATATAAATGGCACGCCCTGCCCGCTCGGCGACCTCAAGGCGCTCGGCGAGCTGCTGATCGATATCCACAGTCAGCACGAACACCAATCCCTGCTCAAGACTGACACCCATCGACGCCTGCTCGACGAGTACGCTGGGGCCACCGATCTGGCGCGCCAGGTTCACCTAGCTGCCCAGCGCTGGCGCCAGACCCGCCAGGAGCTGGAACGCCTTTCCAACTCCGGCGACGAACAGCGAGCGCGCCATCAACTGCTCAGCTACCAGCTCGAAGAACTGGAAAACCTCGGCCTCGGCGAAAACGAACTGGAAGAGCTGGAGCAGGAACACAAGAACCTGACCAACGCCGAAACGCTGCTCGGGATTTGCCGACAAGTGGTCGAACAGTGCAGTGAAAGCGATTCCGGCAACGTGCTGAATGCCCTGACGGCCAGCCTCAATCGGCTGTCGAGCGTGAACAACTCGGTCGGCGCGCTGGGTGAGGCGAGCAGCCTGCTGACCAGTGCGCAGATCCAGGTCGAAGAAGCCGTCGGTGAACTCAATCGCTTTCTCGACAACTTCGATGCCGATCCGGCGCGCCTGCAATATCTGGAAGAACGTCTGGATTCCATCTACACACTGGCACGCAAACACCGCATACAGCCGACGGAATTGGCAGAGATGCAGCAGAAGCTGCTCGACGAAATCGAAGCGCTGGACGCCAACGATGAATCCATCGAACGCCTCGCCGAAGAACTCGCGTCCTATGCCCGCCACTATCAGGAAAAGGCTCGGGAACTGAGCGAGCTGCGTCACCAGGCAGCCGGCAGCCTGGCAAGCGCGGTGGAGCAGGAGATCCAGCGCCTGGGCATGCCCGGTGGTCGCTTCACCATCGAATTGCGCCCCAACAACAGCAACGAACTGCAACCCAATGGCCTGGAACAAGTCGAGCTGCTGGTCAGCGCCAACCCGGGTCAACCCTTGAAGGCGCTGGCCAAAGTGGCGTCCGGCGGTGAGCTGTCACGGATCAGCCTGGCAATCCAGGTGATTACCGCCCAGACCTCTCGCGTACCGACGCTGGTGTTCGACGAAGTGGACGTGGGCATTGGCGGTCCTACGGCCGAAATCGTCGGCCAATTGTTGCGTCGCCTCGGGGATCGCGGACAGGTACTGACGGTTACACACTTGCCGCAAGTCGCGGCTCAGGGGCATCAACATCTGTTCGTGCATAAGGTGCGCGGTGAACAGGCGACTCACACGGCCGTTTCGAAACTGAGCAAGAATGACCGTATAGAAGAAGTCGCGCGGATGCTTGGCGGCATCGATCTGACCAAAGAGTCCTTGGCGCACGCAAAAAAGATGGTCGTTACCGCAAAGGTTTAAGCACAGCAGAAAGCACGAAGGCGACCCTTGGGTCGCCTTCGCTCGTTTCGCGAACCTGAAATTCGCGCAACATCTTACTTTTTCTTGCGTACGTACAGCACCAGATTGTGATCCACCAAATCGACACCGTGCTCCTCGGCGATTGCCTTCTGGAGCTTTTCGATTTCCGGGCTGACAAATTCAACCACCTCACCGGTTTCCACGTTGACCATGTGGTCGTGGTGGCCACCGTCGGCCAATTCGAATACCGCGTGGCCGCCGTCGAAGTTGTGACGGACCACGAGGCCAGCCGCTTCGAACTGGGTCAGAACACGGTAGACCGTGGCCAGACCGACATCCTCGCCAGCTTCCATCAACGCCTTGTAGACGTCCTCGGCACTCATGTGACGCTGCTCTGTAGAGTCGAGCATTTGCAGGATCTTGACCCGTGGCAGGGTCACTTTGAGGCCGGCTTTGCGTAGTTCGCTATTTTCAACCATGGTCAGCTTTCTCGCGATGCTGCTTCGCAGCTTCTCTTAATGCGGGTATGATCGGCGTTTACGTTGTCCCAGCCAAGATAGTGGAAGTCGCCCACCGATGCAAAACACCAAGCTCTTGCTAACCAGTTTCACCTTTGTGGGACTGCTCGCACTCGCCGGTTGTTCATTCCCCGGGGTTTACAAAATCGACATCCAGCAGGGCAATGTCGTCACGCAGGACATGATAGACCAGTTACGCCCCGGAATGACCCGGCCGCAAGTACGGTTTATCATGGGCAACCCTCTGCTTGCCGACACGTTCCATGCCAACCGCTGGGATTATCTGTACAGCCTGCAACCGGGTGGCGGTGAACGCCAACAGGAACGCATGAGTGTCATTTTCGACTCGAATGACCGCCTTGTCAGTCTGTCCGGTGACTTCATGCCAGGCGTCAGCCGTGACGAAGCCATCCTCGGCAAGGACAGTGACACCAGCGTGACCACGCCTGCTGAAAACGTCGAGCAGCCGAAACCGGAAAAACCGGCCAAGCCTGGCTCCTTGCTGGATCAGATCCAGAAGGACGTCGATGGTGTGGAAACCGTTCCGGTTCCAACGCCAGAACCGCTGGACACCTCGCCGCAATAATGTGCGACGCAATAAAAAACCCGGAAATTCCGGGTTTTTTATTGCCTGCTGTTTGACCAGCCTACTGATTTCGCGCCTTGGCTTCGGCAGCCTTGGCGGCACGCAGACGGCGCACCTCTTTCGGATCAGCCAACAACGGTCGATAGATCTCGATGCGATCGCCGTCCTGAACCCGCCGGGCATCAGGATCAGCGATCACTTTGCCGAAGATCCCCAAAGGACAACTCTTCAGATCCAGCTCCGGAAATTCCGCATCAATACCGGACGCCATCAGCGCCGCACGCACCGTCGTACCCTCGGCAACACTGATTACACGCAAAACCTGACGATCAACGGCGGCATACACCACTTCGATTTCGATCACCGGCTCAACCATGCATCTGCTTGGCACGCTGGCAGAACGCGTCCACCAATGTATTGGCTGCCTGATTGAACAAAGGACCGAGCGTCGCGCGGACCAGCGGCCCGGCGTAGTCGAAGGACAGATCCAGACTGATCTTGCAGGCTTTCTCGTTCAGTGCCTTGAACACCCAGACGCCGTGCAGTTGATTGAACGGCCCCTCCTCCAGGTTCATCTCGATCGACTGCCCCGGCACCAGCGTATTGCGCGTCACGAAGTGCTGACTGAGACCACCCTTGGCCACGCCGACACTGGCGCGCATGTGCTCAGGCGAGCTTTCCAGGACTTCAGCAGACGAGCACCACGGCAGAAACTCCGGGTAACGCGCCACGTCATTGACCAGGTCGTAGAGAAATTGCGCCGGATAAGGCAGCAGCGCCGATCGTTGAATATGTGTCGTCATGTAAGCGTCACTTCCAGAGCTGGGCGGCAAACACTACAAGAATGCCGATGGGCGCCACATAGCGCATCAAGAACAGAGACAGGGCAAACAGCGCCGGGCTGCGAATCGACAATTCGTCTCGCACCGCCTCACGCCCCATCACCCAACCGGCAAACAGCACGAAGCACAGCCCGCCGAGCGGCAACATGATTCGCGAGGTGAAGAAGTCAATCACACCAAAGAAGTCCAGACCACCGGCCGCACCCCATTGGTAGAGATGGAACACCCCGCCATCGTTCACGAAAAATTTGGCCTCCTTCCAGATATTGAAGGAAAACACCGTGCCCAGGCCAACGAACCAGCAGGTGAACGCCAGCCAGAATGTCACCCAAGTACGACTGATTTTAGTCCGCTCGACCAGATAGGCGACCATTGGCTCCAGCAGGGAAATCGCCGAGCTCCAGGCCGCAATGGCCACCAGAACGAAGAACACCACGCCCATCAACTGGCCGAAAAGCACATTACCGAAAGCAAACGGCAGGCTGACGAACATCAGCCCCGGGCCTTCACTCGGGTTCAAGCCACCGGCGAACACAATCGGAAACAAGGCCAGACCGGCCACCAGCGAAACAAAAGTATCGAGCAGCGCCACACCGACGACCGTGCCGGACAGCGAAGCTTCCTTGGTCATGTAGGCGCCGTAGATCATGATCGAGCCCACGCCCACGCTCAGGGAGAAGAATGCGTGCCCCATGGCCGGCAGCAAGCCGTCGAGGACTTTCTCGGGGTGGAAGTCGAACATGAAATGCACGCCCTCCATGAAATGCCCGGTGGTCATGCTGTAACCCAGCAAAACCAGCACCATCACGAACAGCAGCGGCATCATGATCCGCAGGCTGCGCTCAAGCCCGGCAACCACGCCTTTGGCGATCACCACCGCCGACAGCAGCATGAAAACCGTGTGCCAAAGTGTCAGGCGCCATGGGTCGGAGATGACATTTCCAAAATAGGCCCCGACCTGATCGGCCGTAGCGCCCTGAAAATCTCCGCGCCCCATATCAATGATGTAATCCAGCGACCAGCCGCCGACCACACTGTAAAAAGACAGAATCAGCAACGCCGTGATCATCCCGGCGAACGCGCCCCACGACCATTTTCCCGAGTGTCCGGCTTCCCGCGCCAGCACCTTCAGGGCATTCGCCGGACTCTGACGGGCACGCCGGCCGATCAGGGTTTCAGCGAGCATTACCGGGATGCCGATCAGCGCGATACACGCCAGAAACATCAGCACGAAGGCGCCGCCACCGTAGACCCCGACCATGTAGGGGAATTTCCAGATGCTGCCCAATCCCACGGCCGAACCGGTCGCGGCGAATATGAAAACCCAGCGGCTAGCCCAACTGCCGTGGACAGAAACCTTGTCTGTCGACATCGTTTATCACGCCCAAGCGTTAGAAAAAGAGGCCGCATTGTCCGGGATTCACTCAACCTGCTCAAGCACGCAGCATCACCGTAGCCGACAGCCGTTTATCTCCATATAATGCCGCCCCTATGGCTAAACAGAAGAAACACCCAACAGGGACCATCGCGCAAAACAAAAAGGCGCGACACGATTACTTCATCGAGCACAAGTTCGAGGCTGGTCTGGTCCTGGCCGGCTGGGAAGTAAAAAGTCTGCGGGCAAGCAAGCTGCAACTGGTCGACAGTTACGTGCTGCTCAAGGATGGCGAGGCCTGGTTGCTCGGCAGCCACATCACGCCTCTGATGACCGCCAGCACCCACGTCATTGCCGACCCGGTGCGTACCCGCAAGTTGCTGCTCAACCGCCGCGAGCTGGACAAGCTCGCCGCCGCCGTGCAGCAGAAGGGTTACGCCTGTGTGTGCCTGTCCTGGTACTGGAGCAAGCACATGGTCAAGTGCGAGATCGCACTGGGCAAGGGCAAGAAGGAATACGACAAGCGTGATACCGAACGCGAACGCGACGCCGGTCGCGAGTTGCAGCGTGCGGTGCGCAACAAGGGCAAGGAAGACTGATTCTTCTGCCTGAATGACCGTTCCCGCGTTCTGCACGGGAACGGTCATTTCTACATTCCTTTGCGTCGCTCGGCGCGAGCCATGCGCTGCACTTCCTGACGCACCTCTTCCAGCACTTCCTGCACATACAGAATGTGTCGGCTGGACACCTCACGCGCCTGTTCCGCGCGCCCCTCGATAATCGCCAGATACAATTCCCGATGCTGCGTGATCAGCATGTCGCGGGTTTCCGTGCGCTGTTTGTACATGCCACCGATGTTGGTCACCACGTTGCGCTTGAGCAGATCGAACAGCCCGCGAATGGTGTGCAGCAACACCGCGTTGTGACTGGCTTCGGCAATCGCCAGGTGGAACTTGGCATCCGCCGCCCCCTCTTCCGCCCGGCTCACTTCGTCGTGACGCGAATAGCAGTCCTGTAACTCGTCAAACGCCGCCGTCAGCCGCTCGCGATCCACATCCGTGGCGCGCAATGCCGCGTAATAGGCACACGATGCCTCCAGCGTGTGGCGAAACTCCAGCAGATCGCGCTGGGCCTCGGGATTGCTTTCCAGCAACTGCAGCAGCGGATCGCTGAACGTCGAACCGAGGCTTTCCACGACATAATTGCCGCCGCCCTGCTTGCTGACCAACAAACCCTTGGCCGCGAGCTTCTGAATTGCCTCGCGCAACGATGGCCGGGAAACACCGAACTGTTCCGCCAGTGTCCGCTCGGCCGGCAGACGTTCGCCGGACTTCAGCGTGCCCTCGAGAATCATCCCTTCCAGTCGCTCGACAATGTCGTCAGACAAACGGCGCTGACGTATCTGATCAAACCCCATCACTCAATTCTCCACCATCCCGACCGCTCGCCGGGCTCTCTATTCTGGCCTATCGAGGCTGCGCCGACACCTGCCAGATGACGCCCATTCAACCGGTGCAAGCCGCCTGGCCGTCCGGTTGTTCGACAAAAGTTTTAGGGCGGCAAATTGACACACCGATATCAAGGCTTTTACCCTAGCCAACAGCACTTGTAAATTGGTCTTACCAATTAACCAAGAACGCTGACAGTGCCTGACCAACAACAATTAGGGGCCACCCCATATGCAAACCTGGCAACAGCTCTACAGCCCGCTCGGCAGTCTCGGCGTGTCCGCACTCGCGGCCGTCATTCCCATCGTTTTCTTCTTTCTCGCCCTGGCGGTGTTCCGCCTCAAAGGTCATGTGGCCGGCAGCATCACGCTTGCCCTGGCCATCGCCGTGGCGATCTTCGCGTTCCAGATGCCGGTCGACATGGCGTTCGCCGCCGCCGGGTATGGCTTCGCCTATGGTCTGTGGCCGATTGCCTGGATCATTGTGGCGGCGGTGTTCCTGTACAAACTGACGGTCAAGAGCGGTCAATTCGAGGTCATCCGCAGCTCGGTGCTGTCGATCACTGACGACCAGCGTCTGCAGGTGCTGCTGATCGGTTTCTGCTTCGGTGCATTTCTGGAAGGTGCCGCCGGGTTCGGCGCGCCGGTGGCGATCACGGCAGCATTGCTGGTCGGACTGGGCTTCAACCCGCTGTACGCCGCCGGCCTGTGCCTGATTGCCAACACCGCACCGGTGGCGTTCGGCGCACTGGGGATTCCGATCATCGTGGCCGGCCAAGTCACCGGCATCGACGCGTTCAAGATCGGCGCCATGACCGGCCGCCAACTGCCGCTGCTGTCGCTGTTCGTACCATTCTGGCTGGTGTTCATGATGGACGGCCTGCGCGGTGTGCGTGAAACCTGGCCGGCGGCGCTGGTCGCCGGCTTGAGCTTCGCCGTGACTCAATACTTCACTTCGAACTTCATCGGCCCGGAACTGCCGGACATCACGTCGGCCCTGGCCAGCCTGATTTCGCTGACGCTGTTCCTGAAGGTCTGGCAGCCAAAACGTGCCGCCGGCCAGCACATTGCCGGCGCCGTTTCCGCTTCGGTGGTCTCCGCCAGCGTCGGCGGTTTCGGCCAGAAGCGCACCACCGTCGCTTCGCCTTACAGCCTCGGGGAAATTTTCAAGGCGTGGTCGCCGTTCCTGATCCTCACCGTGCTGGTGACCATCTGGACCCTCAAGCCTTTCAAGGCCATGTTCGCCGCCGGCGGTTCGATGTACGCCTGGGTGTTCAACTTCGCGATTCCGCACCTTGATCAACTGGTCATCAAGACCGCGCCGATCGTTGCCGCCCCCACCGCAATCCCGGCCGTGTTCAAACTCGACCCGATCTCCGCGACCGGCACGGCGATTTTCTTCTCCGCGCTGATCTCCATGCTGGTGCTCAAGATCAATATCAAAACTGGTCTGACCACTTTTAAAGAGACCTTCTACGAACTGCGCTGGCCAATTCTGTCGATCGGCATGGTGCTGGCGTTTGCCTTCGTCACCAACTATTCCGGCATGTCTTCGACCATGGCCCTGGTGCTGGCCGGTACTGGCGCAGCGTTCCCGTTTTTCTCGCCATTCCTGGGATGGCTGGGCGTGTTCCTGACCGGTTCCGATACGTCGTCCAACGCCCTGTTCAGTTCGCTGCAAGCAACCACCGCACACCAGATCGGAGTCAACGACACCCTGCTGGTGGCCGCCAATACCAGCGGCGGTGTGACCGGCAAGATGATCTCGCCACAATCGATCGCCGTGGCCTGCGCCGCGACCGGGCTGGTGGGCAAGGAATCCGACCTGTTCCGCTTCACCCTCAAGCACAGCCTATTCTTTGCCACGATCGTCGGCCTGATCACTTTGGCCCAGGCCTATTGGTTCACCGGCATGCTGGTGCATTAAACCGACAGGCAACATGGAAATAACCGACGCCGGTTCGTGATTCCGGCGTCAGCAATTCACAACCCGGTCTGTAAGGCTGCTGAAAGCAACGCGCTCTATATTCGGCAGCCTCAACAGACGGATAACCGGGCCCACCCGGAGACACGCCTGATGAGCGAGCTTTTTTACAACGCTGTGCCCAACGCCACTCGCGTCGCACCGCCCCTGCCCGAACCCCGGCAATACCCCAGCGAAAAACCGTCGCGGGTCTACCTGTTCGGCACCTGCGTGGTCGACCTGTTCTACCCGGAAGCCGGGATGGACGCGATCCACTTGCTGGAGCGCGAGGGCATCCGGGTCGACTACCCGCAAGGGCAGAGCTGCTGCGGACAACCGGCCTACACCTCGGGTTACACCGAGCAGGCACGGACGGTGGCGCGCTCGCAACTGGCGCTGTTTGCCGGGGACTATCCGGTGGTGGTGCCGTCGGGTTCCTGCGCCGGGATGATCCGCGAGCATTACACCGACTTGTTCAAGGACGAGCCGGAAACGTTGAAACAGGTTCAGGCCCTCGCGGCCCGTACCTATGAGCTGGCCGAGTTTCTGCTGTTCGTCTGCAAGGTGCAGCTCAAGGACAGCGGCGAGCCGGTCAAAGTGGCGCTGCACACCTCGTGTTCGGCGCGACGGGAAATGAACACCCACCTGCACGGCCGCGAGTTGTTGGCGCAGTTGAGCAACGTGGAACGGGTCAACCACGATCACGAAAGCGAATGCTGTGGCTTCGGTGGGACATTCAGCGTCCGTATGCCAGACATTTCCGGCGCGATGGTGGCTGACAAGACCCGGGCGTTGAAGGAATCCGGCGCGCATCAGGTACTCAGTGCAGACTGCGGCTGTCTGATGAACATCAACGGCTCGCTGGAAAAACAGCAGGAAGCACTGCGCGGGCAACACCTGGCGAGCTTTCTCTGGCAACGAACCGGAGGTGCCCGATGAGCACTTCCACGATTATTCCTACGGTTGCCGTAGAAGAAGATTTCCGCACCCGGGCGCACAACGCCCTGGGCGATTCGCAGTTGCGGAACAACTTCCGCACCGCGATGGATTCATTGATGACCAAGCGGGCAGCGGCGTTCAGCGATGCCCACGAAAGAGAACACTTGCGCGCCCTGGGCAACTCGATCAGGGCGCGTGCGCTCTCCAAGTTGCCCGACCTGCTCGAGCAACTGGAACAGAACCTGACCCGCAACGGTGTGACAGTGCACTGGGCGGAAACGGTGGACGAGGCCAATGGCATCGTCCTTTCGATCATCCGCGCTCACGAGGCGCGGCAAGTGATCAAGGGCAAATCGATGGTCAGCGAAGAGATGGAGATGAACCATTTCCTCGAGGCTCGGGACATTGAATGTCTGGAGTCCGACATGGGGGAGTACATCGTCCAGCTCGACCACGAGAAGCCTTCTCACATAATCATGCCGGCAATCCACAAGAATGCCGGTCAGGTCGCGTCCTTGTTCCACGACAAACTTGGCGTGGAATACACCAAGGACGTTGACCAACTCATTCAGATCGGTCGCCGGGTCCTGCGGCAGAAATTCTTCGAAGCGGACATCGGCGTCTCCGGCGTCAACTTCGCCGTGGCCGAAACCGGCACCCTGCTGCTGGTGGAAAACGAAGGCAACGGCCGCATGACCACCTCCGTGCCACCGGTGCACATCGCCGTCACCGGCATCGAAAAAGTCGTGGAAAACCTGCGCGACGTGGTGCCGCTGCTGTCATTGCTGACCCGCTCGGCGCTGGGCATTCCGATCACCACCTACGTCAACATGATCTCAGGCCCGCGCAAGGAACATGAACTCGACGGCCCGCAGGAAGTGCATCTGGTGCTGCTCGACAACGGTCGCAGCCAGGCCTTCGCCGACAGTGAGTTGCGCCAGACCCTGAACTGCATCCGCTGCGGCGCCTGCATGAACCATTGCCCGGTTTACACCCGCGTCGGCGGCCATACCTACGGCGAGGTCTACCCCGGCCCGATCGGCAAAATCATCACCCCGCACATGGTCGGCCTGGCGAAAGTCCCGGATCACCCAAGCGCGTCTTCGCTGTGCGGCGCCTGCGGTGAAGTGTGCCCGGTAAAAATTCCGATCCCCGCACTGCTGCGCCGCCTGCGCGAAGAGAACGTCAAAGCTCCGGACGCACCGCATCAAGTGATGCGCGGTCAGGGCAGCAAATATTCGCGCAAGGAACGCTTCATCTGGAACGCCTGGGCGAAGCTCAACAGCTCGCCGACCTTGTATCGACTGTTTGCGTTTTTCGCCACACGCCTGCGCGCCCTGGCGCCGAACAATGTCGGCCCGTGGACGCAGAATCACAGCGCACCGAAACCCGCCGCCCGCTCATTGCATGACATGGCTCGCGAACACCTGGCCAAACAAGGAGACCGTTGATGAGCGCCAAGCAAAACATCCTCGGCAAGTTACGGAAAAGCCTGACCGGCACCACGCCGATTGCCGACAACTTCGACGTCGATCTGGTGACCCAGCCTTACACCTACAGCGCCGAACAACGGATCCCGCAACTGCGCAAACTGATGGAAGCGGTGCACACCGAAATCCACCTGACGTCCGCTGATGGATGGCCGGCGCTGCTGGCGCAATTGCTGCGCGACCGCCAGTTGCCGAGCCTGCTGATCGCACCGACTACGCCCCACGGGCAGCGCATCACACAACACTGGGCGAACAATCCTGATTTGCCGGCGCTGAAATCCTACGACCGGCCGATGGAAGAGTGGAAAGCCGAGTTGTTCAACGACACCCCGGCCAGCCTCACCGGCACCCTCGGCGCCATTGCCGCCACCGGCAGCCTGATTCTGTGGCCGACCCGCGAAGAACCACGGCTGATGAGCCTCGTGCCGCCGGTGCATTTCGCCCTGCTCAAGGCCAGCCAGATCCGCGACAACTTCTATCAGGTGCAGCAGGAATTCGAGTGGGCACAAGGCATGCCGACTAACGCGCTGCTGGTCTCCGGCCCCTCGAAGACCGCCGACATCGAACAAGTCCTGGCTTACGGCGCCCACGGCCCGAAAGACCTGGTGGTGTTGATCCTGGAGGACCAATGACCTTACCGGCGACTTTCCTGCGCGATGCGCAGCAATTGATTCCTGCCGAACGGCGTTTCGACGATCCGCTGTCGACCCTGGCTTTCGGCACCGATGCCAGCTTCTACCGGTTGATTCCGCAACTGGTGATCCGCGTCGAATCCGAAGATGAAGTGGTAGCGCTGCTGAAACTGGCCCAGCGCGATCAGGTCCCGGTGACCTTCCGCGCCGCCGGCACCAGCCTGTCCGGACAGGCGATCAGCGATTCGGTGCTGATCGTGCTTGGAGATAACTGGAACGCTCGCGAAATCCGAGGCCAAGGCACACAAATCCGCCTGCAACCGGGCGTGATCGGTGCCCAGGCCAACGCATGGCTCGCACCATTCGGGCGCAAGATCGGTCCGGATCCGGCGTCGATCAATGCCTGCAAAATCGGTGGCATCGTCGCCAACAACGCCAGCGGGATGTGCTGCGGCACGGCACAAAACACCTATCACACACTGGCCGGGATTCGTCTGGTGCTGGCCGACGGCACACGTCTCGACACCGAAGATGCCGCCAGCGTCGAGGCGTTTCGAGTCAGCCACGGTGACTTGCTGGAACGTCTGGCGAGCTTGGGCCGCGAGACCCGCGCCAATGCCGAACTGGCCGCGCGAATCCGCCACAAATACCGTCTGAAAAATACCACCGGCCTGTCGCTCAACGCCCTGGTGGATTTCGATGAGCCTGTGGATATCTTGAGCCACTTGCTGGTCGGCTCCGAAGGCACCCTCGGCTTCATCAGCGCGGTGACCTACGACACGGTGATCGACCACCCGAACAAGGCCTCGGCGCTGATCGTTTTCCCGGACGTCGAGACCTGCTGCAACGCCGTCACCGTGCTGAAAAGCCAACCGGTGTCCGCCGTGGAACTGCTCGACCGCCGCAGCCTGCGCTCGGTGCAGGACAAACCCGGCATGCCGGCTTTCGTACAGCAGCTGTCGAACAATGCCTGCGCGCTGTTGATCGAATCCCGCGCCGCGTCTTCCACTTTGCTGCAGGAGCAACTGACGCAAATCATGGCGTCGCTCAGCGCCTTCCCGGTTGAAAAACAGGTCGACTTCACCGAAGACCCGGTCGAAAACGCCCGCCTCTGGGCGATCCGCAAGGACACCTTCCCTGCCGTTGGCGCGGTGCGCAAAACCGGCACCACGGTGATCATCGAAGACGTGACCTTCCCGGTCGAGCAACTGGCCATCGGCGTAAACCGCTTGATCGAGTTGTTCGACAAACACTCCTACGACGAAGCGATCCTTTTCGGACACGCGCTGGAAGGCAATCTGCACTTCGTCTTTACCCAAGGCTTCAACAGCGCGGAAGAAGTCGCACGCTATCAGGCGTTCATGGACGACGTGGCGCAACTGGTGGCCGTGGAGTTCGGCGGTTCGCTGAAGGCGGAACACGGCACCGGACGCAACATGGCGCCCTTCGTCGAACTGGAATGGGGCAGCGACGCCTATCAGTTGATGTGGCAGCTCAAACGCCTGCTCGACCCCAACGGCATTCTCAATCCGGACGTGGTGCTCAGCGAAGATCCGCAGATCCACCTCAAGCACCTGAAACCGCTGCCGGCGGCCGACGAGATTGTGGATAAATGCATCGAGTGCGGTTTCTGCGAACCGGTCTGCCCTTCGAAAGGCCTGACCCTGAGCCCGCGCCAGCGCATCGTGATCTGGCGCGATATTCAGGCGCGAAAGCGCGCCGGTATCGACACCACCGAACTGGAAAAAGCCTACGAGTACCAGGGCATCGATACCTGCGCCGCGACCGGTTTGTGTGCGCAACGCTGCCCTGTAGGCATCAACACCGGCGAGCTGGTGAAAAAGCTTCGCGGCCGTCACGCCACGCATACGAAAACCGCCAACTTGATCGAAGGAAATTTCGCCACCACCCTGCAAGGTGCGCGTTTCACCCTGCATGTGGCCAACGGTGCACGGATGTTGTTAGGGGCACCGCGGCTTGCGAAGCTTTCAGCGACCCTGACGCGGCTGTCCAAAGGTCAGGTGCCGCTGTGGACCCACGCGATGCCGCAGCCGGAAAAAGCCATTCGCTTCAGCCCGGCCGTGTCGGACGAACGCCCGCGCGTTGTGTACTTGGCGGCCTGCGTCTCGCGGGTGATGGGACCGGCGGCGGGCGACAAGGAGCAGATGTCGCTGTACGACAAAACCCGTGGTCTGCTGGAAAAGGCCGGTTATCAGGTGGTATTCCCGGACAACCTGGACAACCTCTGCTGCGGCCAGCCCTTTGCGTCCAAGGGCTACGCCGAACAGGCCGAGCACAAGCGTCAGGAGCTGATCGGCGCATTGCTCCAGGCCAGTCGCGGCGGGCTCGACCCAATCTATTGCGACACCAGCCCCTGCACGTTGCGACTGGTGCAGGATGTGGGAAATGTTCGTCTGGATCTGTATGACCCTGTGCGATTCATCCGTACGCACCTGATGGACCGGCTCGAGTTCACGCCGCAGGAAGCACCGATTGCCGTTCACGTGACCTGCAGCACTCAACACCTTGGGGAAAGTCAGGCGCTGATCGAACTGGCGCGCCAATGCAGCAAGAACGTGGTGATCCCGGAAGGCATTCACTGCTGCGGTTTCGCTGGCGACAAGGGTTTCACCACACCGGAGCTCAACAGCCACTCACTGCGAACACTCAAGGATGCGGTGCAACAGTGCAGCGAAGGGATTTCCACCAGCCGCACCTGTGAGATCGGTCTGACACAGCACGGCGGCATCGACTACCACGGTCTGGTGTATCTGGTGGACCGGGTGACCCGAGCCAAAGCCCCCGCAACCGCCGTCTGAAGAAAAATAGAACCCTTGCGAGCGACCGCAGTCCACAGAACAAGCCCCGAATAATCGGGGCTTTTCCTCCATTCGGTTGCCCGTCCTGACGGCCAGCGAAGTCTGGATCCCTCAGTTCAAGGAGATTCACATGAAACGTTCTGTACTGTTAGGTCTGTTCGTTACTGCCTCGATGATGGCGTCGGCTTCGTTCGCTGCCGACAAGCCCGCTGACCTGTGTGATGCCAATCTGCAAACCCTCAACAACGCCAAGGCGCAGGCAATGGCCTCACCCGACCTGAATCAACGGGTAGAAGCCAGTGTGCAAAAAGCCCAGGCACTCAAGGCCCAGGGCAAGATCGACGAATGCGTGGCTGAAACCCAGCAAACCATTCTGGAAATCCGCAAAACCAGCGGAACCAACAACTGATCGACGCTCAGGCCAACCTTCGGGTTGGCCTTGTGAGCCGTTTGGCGTACACTGCGCAGGCTTGTTGCTCATAAGCCACACAGAGCGCCAGGCTCGGGGCCGTTTAGGATTCGACGCCGGTTGCGAAACTCTAGGTGCATGCCGACTTGGTAACAGAAGTCGTAAATCCACTGTTGCAACTACTTATAGTTGCCAATGACGACCAATACGGTGCTGCTCTCGCTGCTTAATTGCAGCTGACATGCACTCCTGGTACCTTCGGGTCCAGCAATCATCAGGGGATGTCTGTAAACCCAAAATGATTGTCATATAGAACAGAATCGCCGTGCAGTACGTTGTGGACGAAGCGGCTAAAACTTACACAACTCGCCCAAAGCACCCTGCCCGTCGGGTCGCTGAGGGTTAACTTAATAGACACGGCTACGCATGTAGTACCGACAGCGGAGTACTGGCGGACGGGGGTTCAAATCCCCCCGGCTCCACCAAATGATCAATCAAAGACGTCCACGGACGTCTTTTTTTGTGCCTGAAATCCAGCAAAATCAAGGGTTTGGACGCCACTGAAATCCGCAGATACTTTTGAGTTCCGGTCGCCTGGGTATACCCAATGGTATTCCCAATCTCCCGCTGATAATTTTGGGAATACCAAAAACAGCACGGAGCCCTGCCTATGTGCGCCTACACCACCCGCCTCTCTGACCGCCAACTCAAAGCCATCAAATCAACAGACAAGGATTATGTCCTCACCGACGGGGACGGCCTGCAACTGCGAGTGAGGGTAAATCGCTCGATGCAGTGGAATTTCAATTACAGGCATCCCCTGACGAAAAATCGAATCAACATGGCTCTTGGCCCTTATCCGGATCTTTCTCTCGCGAATGCCAGGAAGAAGGCAATTGAAGCGAGGGAGCTGCTTGCTCAGGGCATAGATCCCAAAGCTCACCGCGATGAGGTGAAACAGATCAAGCTGGCTGAAACCGAACACACTTTCGAGAAAGTGGCATCGGCCTGGTTTGAGCTAAAGAAAGATTCAGTCACGCCGGATTACGCTGAAGACATCTGGCGATCCCTCACACTGCACGTATTCCCAAGCTTAAAAGCAACTGCCCTCTCTGATATCTCCGCCCCAATGATCATCAAACTCCTTCGGCCTCTTGAGGCCAAAGGAAGCCTGGAAACAGTGAAGCGACTGTCCCAACGCCTCAACGAGATCATGACCTACGGCGTGAACTCGGGAATGATCTTCGCCAATCCCTTGAGCGGCATCCGCGCCGTTTTCAAAAAACCGAAAAAGCAGCACATGCCCGCCCTTCGACCTGAAGAACTGCCAGAGCTAATGGTCGCCATCGCTAACGCGAGCATCAAGAGAACGACGCGTTGCCTGATCGAATGGCAACTCCACACCATGACCCGCCCTGCTGAAGCGGCGACCACATGCTGGGCAGATATCGACCTCGACAAGAAAATCTGGACGATTCCAGCAGAGCGGATGAAAAAAAGACGTGCTCACGTCATACCACTGACAGAACACGCGCTCGCCCTGCTACAAACGATCAAGCCCTACAGCGGCCATCGAGAGCACGTATTCCCCGCCGACCGAAATCCGCGAACTCATTGCAATAGCCAAACGGCAAACATGGCGTTGAAGCGAATGGGATTTGAAGGTCGATTGGTGAGTCATGGCATGCGCTCCATGGCCAGCACCATCCTGAATGAACACGGGTGGGATGCGGAGCTGATCGAAGTCGCGCTCGCGCACGTGGACAAAGACGAAGTCCGTAGCGCCTACAACCGGGCGGACTACATAGAGCGAAGACGCCCGATGATGGCTTGGTGGAGTGAGCATATCCAGCAAGCGGCCACCGGGAGCTTGTCGGTCTCAGCCGCTCAGAGTGCCAGGGGATTTAACGTAGTCTCGATGAGATAGACGCAATAACGCTCCTCTCGTATTCATCCCTGAGGCATTCGTGCCGAATCACCCGGGATCATTAACACAGCGTTCCAGATCACTCCCCAGGGCCCCATCGTTCCAAAGGCCAAACAATGCGTCCGTAGCAGAGATCGCATTGTTGGCTGATAAACGGAACAGTCCCATATGAGATGTCGAGTAACAGGCCGACGTGGCCCAGACCTCGGAGACACCTCATGACCAACCAACACTCCTCCCATACCTTGCAGACTCAAGACGCTCCGCGCTCTACGGTCCTATCGCTCATGGTCGATAACCGCCTGACACCTCTGGATCGCAATTGCTGGCACGTGATGCACTCGCTACGATCTGCCGGAGGTCTGTACACCCTGGCAGGAATGGGTCAATTACGCTCATACCTCGCGTGCGCCCCGCTGGCAAAACGAGCCTCCTACGAAACCGCCTCGCGAGCGCTAACCGTTCTGCGCTTAACAGGCTGGATAAGCTTGGTCGGCCAGAATAGCGACCTCATGACGGGCAACGTTCTGAACGAGCTCTACCAGATCAACGAGAGTGCCCTGAGCTTCCGCGAAGCCTGCGATTTAGACACCACCCTGCCAGCGCTACTCGAGAACTGCATCGGCCATAAGCACACCCACCTCGATTGCATCGCGAGGCACATCGAAGCTACGCGGGAGCAAACGTCCAAAGACAATCCCTCACACACGCCATCACAACGCGACGAGGACGATGAGCCGCCACCCTCACGGAAACGCCCCCCCTCCACCAGAAAGCCTGTACCGAGTCATCCGGCAACAAGAACCTCCGTCACGCAGCAGACCGACCAGAAACACCTCAGCACCGGCGACAGTACGTATAAAAACAAATATAAAAAAATACGTACGTACCGCACACGCGCACGTGAGGAACGCCATTTGACACTAGGGCCAGTGACGCTGCCGCAATGCCTGGCAAACGCCAAAGCGGATCAGCAACAAGACGTGCTGGCAGCCCTGACTCGACTGCCACCCCAGCATCGCCAGCAAGTGCTCGACGAACTCCAGGCGCGCAGTCAGCGCGGGACGGTGCGTAACGTCGTCGCCTATTTTTTCGGGTTGATAAATCGAGCATTAGCCGGCGAATTTCGACCGTGGGCAGGTCGTAAAAAAGAACAGAAAGCTGTCGATCCCATTACGCATCCCCAGGCGGTCTCGGTTGCCGTTGAGATCAGACAAAAGCCCGCCAAAAAATCGAAGACAACTCAGCAGGGCCGGCCGCACTTTGCCGAGATGCGCAAGATAATGATGGGGCCAAGGATTGCAGACGACTTGGCTGCACAGATCATGAAAAGCTTGGCCCGCCAGCCGCTACCTGCCTAAAGACCGCGTCAGTAATCCCTGCGCAACTGGTTATCAGAACACGGCGGAACATTAGGAAATCCCGAATAACCGGTTTCGGATTTACAGCGAACACCGGAGGGAGCAACGTCACATCTCGTCTCGCTGAAGTGATCAGCACCCAAAAGCCGCCAGGATCTGCGAGACGGCGCTGCGGTTTCCCGCAGGATCCTCCCAATGACCGCATCGCTTCCGGCAGCGCGGACAGTCGACATCATTGTCGATGGAAGCATGTTACTCACCCCCACCCACGACGGGCCTTTCCCGTCCGGGCAAGGCCTTTCTTGTTTATTCGGAGGCCTTAATGAACATTCGACTGGCACTGTATCAAGCACTGAAAGCGATCGACGTGCCTGAGCCAAAAATCGACGCTGTAATCCAAGCCATGGAGACTGCGTTGCAGTCATCTCCTATCGTTAAACCCGATCCAGACGTAGAACACTTTCGGACAGAGCTATCCCGCGTCGTATCTGACGTCACTCTCAACATTGGCACGATGATGTTCCCAGTGGTGGCAGTGGTCTTCGTCTTGATGGTGATGATTCATTAACGATCTACCTTGTCGGTAGTAGCAAGAACCACCTGCCCTCTGGCAGGTGGTTTTTCTTGTGAATCAGAAAGCTGAAAGCGTGTGGCGCTGCGCAAGCGAGTGAGCGACAGCACTCGCCTTTGACTTCAACCAAAGGTAGAGGGATACCCGGTTAAATCGGGCACATCAAAAATAGTCGTTCATGACATCTGCAATTACTTAATGGGCTTGCTGACTGATGGCCACTCGAAGGGATTGGGCTATGTCCATGAGAGGGACTTGCGCTGCTTCCCCTAATCGTGGTGTTCACGACATAGCTCATCTTTATCAGCGCCCTATAACCGATGCTGGGCATGGTTGGCTTCTACGGGTGACGACGGGCAGAAATCGGACAGAAGTAGCCTGTCGATGACACATGACCAGAACGCTCTCTTCACAACCCAATGCTTCTAGACGGCGAACAGGTGTACTGCCTTCAGTTTCTCCATCAAACAGCTTTCACCTTTTTAGGATTTTATTTCTTCGCAAACAATCTTGCCGTCCCCCTTTAAAGATGGAGGGTAGATCTCTATACCGCCATTAGTTTTGATTACGTGTTCGTGCTGGGCCCGTACAAAATCACGAACCTCACTCTTGGAGAATTCAGTATGGAGCCAATATTTTACCGGCCTCACATTTTGGGGCTCCAGTGTTGGATCGTAATAATTATCATCTATTTTAATTACGGCATGCCCCAGCTTTTCCCCACTCTCTATCTCCACATAGCAAAGCACATACTTCTCTGCTAACAGGTGATTGGTAACTGCGGACAAACAATTCGCATAGCACTGTTTTGGTGTAGTACACCCCGCCATAATAAGCTTCCCCAGCAAATCCTTGGGTAAAGAGGAAATTTCTAGCTGGGTAAGCTTATTTTTTTTTGAACCGAAGAGCGTCTTAAATAATTTCATATATTATCTGACAAAGAGAATAGTGGGCGAAACGTTCGGACAAAGGCTATTTTGGAAGCACTTTGCAGCAGCTATGCTGGAACATATGTCTTGAGAAATCCGTGCAGAAGGCCGTTCACCCTGATGCTGCAATCGCTGAACGCGTCGGCCGCGTTTTCGAGATCTTCTATTTCAAGAACTTTCTTAGAGCTCAAACGAGCTTCTCCATTCGGCCCGGTGCAAGGTTTGCCATGAAGAATGTCATTTCGAACTTGCACCAAACCTACAAATTCCTGGGCGACAGTGGTGAGTTCATCACGCGCCGCCGACCTAGGCATATTGCGTACTAGATCGATGAAGCGCTTCGCAATTCGTCCCGCAGTGAGCTCCTCGTTAACGATCTTCCCTAGTGCCCCAGGCTTGATTTTTTCACAGCTCCAAACTACGTTCCATTCACAGATCGAGAAACAAAATGCAGCTTGCCCTAAGGCATACGTGTAGTCCTGCTTTATGGGCTGGCGGTTTCGATCACCTTTCATAAGCGCTCAATCCTTGCTGTCTAAGAAAAATTTTGGCCGCACCTGTGAGTGGCGTTAGCTTGCATAATTTGTATGACATCCCCACGGAGCAGCCAGCCCGGAAGAGAAGTCATTGTACATTGACAATGGCACACGGCCACCATTCAGCTTTACGGACTGCTTTCAGGTGGCTGTACCCCTGAGGGGCACCCGTACCTCATGAGCAGGAGCACACCTCTTCCTTCAAGACTGTGCGAATTGCTGGGCAAGGAAACGAAGCACAGCGTGGAGATTTTCAAGCCCTTGCGGTGAGAAGATATCTTCGCCCGTCTCTGCTTTATGATAGCGCTCCGCCAGGAACAGCCCGTATTGATCCTTGCTGGGTAATGTACTCAGACCCAGCTTCCTCTGTGCGACCTCAAAGCTATCCCGGCCCAGCAAGGCTTCCAGCGCCCAAGACTCATAGGTCGCGTCGATATCTGAAAAGGTGATTACGGACGAGTCGGGTAAGAGCCATTTCTTGCGGTATCGATCACGTGCGTCTCGACCCGCCCTATCGTCATCCAAAAGGACTATAAATTTTTCGCCCCGCCCCATGAGCAAACTGATCAAGTTCCCGGACGAGCTCGAGCCGACGCCTGGGACGATGGTGAAGTTAACCGGGACGTCACACGTGGCCGATGCCGCCTTGAACGCGTAGTAGTCCGAGATCCCCTCCACGATGACGAAGGGCGACGTGCCAACGATCTCAGGAACCACATACTGCAGCCTCTCTATTACCGGCTGGAAGTGATGGCTTCTAGTCGGATACTTATCTAAAAATTGTTTGTACTTTATTGCGGCGATTTCAGCCGGTAAAAACTCAAGATCATACCCGTCAACGTCATCGTGCTTGGCAGCGCGGTTCTCCACGATGTAGGCGCCTGAGAGCCACCTGGGATCGACCATGTGATGACTGTGTGTGGAGTAAATGATCTTGTCCCCATTGCCGATCATTTTCTCAAAATACGTCAACAGCTCAACCTGGGCGCGAGAGTGCAGGTTGGCAGCAGGTTCGTCGAACACATAAATGGTTTTGCGCTCACTGCCTTCTGGCTTGAAGCCGGTGAGGAGCAAAAAGGTGAAAAACCACCTAAAGCCGATGGAGCGTTCACTGATCTTGTAGTCAGAGTCACCGTTACTGACAGCAAAGGACACCATGGCAGTGGGTGTATCAGCCCCAGTAACAGACCACTGCAGCTCGACCCGCCTGGCTGTCGTCTCCCGCGAGAATACTCGCCGCCAGCCGCCAATCACCTCGCTCGTCAGTGCTTGGGAAACCTTCTTGAACACCGCATCAATCTGACTCTTTTCATGGCTTCGATAAAAAGTATCGAGCCACTGAGCACCATGTTTCTCACTGTACTGCGCAATGCGTCTATTGATGTGTTCTTCTACATCATGACCTGCATACGCAATAATTTTTTCCACGATTTCCCGGTAGTGACGCTGCTCGTAACTCTCCCCCTGAAATGAGTCCAGCTCAATTTCCTCGGGTACGTTAATCAGAAATGTAGGGAAGTAGGCGACTGTTGGTACGCCTTCCACCACCAACTCTGCGATCCGCGCCCACATATCCACCTCAGGATTATCTGGATATGCGAAAGGCTCAAACTCCTCCTCCCAAGGTAGCTTGACGTTTAACTCCAAGCCGAGACTTCCACTACTTTCACCGCTCGGATCATTTGCAAAATTGATTTCTTTTGCAATCCGGAACTTCTTGCCCAAGGCCTCGACATCCACCTCAAACCCGAGCGTCTCTGCCAGCTTCTTGATCGCCATTATTTCTGCTTCGTCCAGCTGCACCGTGGCGGCGACGGACACTACGCCCTTGAATGACCCCTTCTGGCTGGCAGGAATGAACGTAAACTCTTTGTTATTTTCTGGACTGAAGGTGTACAGACTTGAGACCGACTTATCGCTACTTACAAATTGCGATATCGCTTCGAGAATAGTGGTTTTACCACTTTCGTTAAGCCCAATGAGCATCACGATCGACGTATCGATCTTGCCTGAAAGCTCAATGCGCGTACTGACAATGCCTTTGTAATTCTTAATCTCAAAATCGAGGATTTTCGACATCAGCAAACACTACCCTGTGTTAGCACGAACTGAGCCACGCTAGCGTTAACCGCTAAACTTGGCATGCTTGAGCCCTGTACATGACGCCAACAGCCCTCGGCTACCTATTGGCAAATTGGATCCGGCGGGGTTAGAGTGCCGGCACTCTAGCATTAGCCTAACTGCTGTCAACAGACATCGATTTGGCGCCAAGAAAGCGCTGCGTTGTTTCACATAGGGATATTGGGGAACGTAATGTCAGGTTCAGATGGCAAGCTTTTCCGGGACTACACTGCGGGAGTTCCCACAGAGATCGCCTGTGACAGGCTCTACCTACAAACTCATCTCGCCTCTCCGAAGGCCGGTGTAGTTGAGCAGTTCGATGTCGGTGATACCTTGCAAATGACCGTGGGATACGCCGGTACTGAGCTTTCCGCACTCGCTGTCTGGAACGGCCAGACTGCAGGAGGCATCGCATCGCCAAAAGCGATCCGGTTGATCACATGTATCGAGAACGGTACGGCCTATGTGGCGCTGGTGACGGCCAAGATTGGCGGCCAGGTGGCGCTCAAGATCTCTCCGGTCAAGCAGGAGTGATTTGATGATCAGCGTATCTGGCGGCGTCTACTACGAACAATGCATGTGCCCCACGTGGCAGGAGCTTTTCGGCTCGGGTGGTCGAGCCGCTACAGCGATCGCGCGCCTGGGCGGGACGGTAAACCTTACGACCTACTCGGACAGCACGGCAGAACCGATCCTTCGCATGAGAGCGGCGCTGGAGGGCTTCACCCTGGAGCCGCAGACCATCGATCAAAGCCTGCAGTTCCGCTACAGCCACGGACTGTCCAAACCGTCCATTCACCCAGCGCCCAAGCGCCAAACAAGTCTGCAGGTGACGGCCAGAAACGTAGTGCGTTTCGGCTTTCTGGAGGGTGATTGCGTGGTCGACGCCCAAAAGGCGGTTTACGACCCGCAGAGTTCCTGCTATCCCGCACCCTTTCATGAGAACGGCTCCAGGGCTGCGCAGTTGGCACTCATCCTGAACAGGAGCGAAGCTGAAGCCCTGCATGGCAGCAGCGTGACGCACGCAGCTGATCTGGCACGCGCATTATCCACATCCCAGCATGCCGAAATCGTCATCATCAAGATGGGCCCAGCCGGCGCGCTCCTCTTCCACGAAGATCGCATACACCACATCCCCTCTTTTGTAACCCCCAAGGTCTGGAAGGTGGGCTCAGGGGATGTGTTCGTCGCCACCTTTGCCTACTTCTGGATTGAGGATGCCCTGACGCCACTGGACGCGGCCATGCATGCCTCACGGGCGACCGCCTACTACTGCGAATCTCAGGGCTTTGCCTCCAGGGTAGAGCTCAGCACTTACAACCCTGATGCGGCCAGCGTTCCGAAAAAGTCGAAGAGCGGCAAAGCGCCCTTGGTATACCTGGCAGGCCCTTTCTTCTCGTTGTCACAGCTCTGGTTGATTGAAGAGGCGCGCGGCGAGCTGCTGGAGATGGGCCTGAACGTATTCTCTCCAGTACACGATGTCGGCCATGGCTCGGCAGAGGATGTAGTGCACAAGGATCTCGACGCCATCCATGAGTGCGATCTGATGCTGGCCATCGGTGATGGCCTGGATGCAGGGACGATCTATGAGATCGGCTACGCGCGGGCACTCAAGAAGCCAGTCATCATGTACGTGGAAAATGAGTCCGAGGAAGATCAGAAAATGATGGTCGGCTCAGGCTGCATCATTACCGATGACTTCGTCACGGCCATTTACCAGACCGCCTGGAAGGCAGCAGACCTATGAAGCGCGCTCTTCTCCTTTCAGGGGGTATGGATTCCCTCGCCCTCGCCTGGTGGCTACGTCCCGAAGTCGGTATCACGCTCGATTACGGACAGCTGGCTGCAGAGGCGGAAATATCTGCCTCCACTACCCTCTGCAAACAGCTCGGTATTGAGCACCATGTCATCTCGATCGATTGCCGCGCTGTCGGTTCCGGTGATATGGCCGGTGGCAAGGCCGATGCACACGCACCGGCCAGTGACTGGTGGCCCTACCGCAACCAGATGCTCGTCACCCTGGCGGCCATGAAGGCAATCAGCCTAGGCGTAAAAAAGCTCTATCTGGGTACCGTGAAGTCCGATGGCTCGCACCGCGACGGCACACCGGAGTTCATCGCCGCCATCAATCAGCTGATGGTCATTCAGGAGGGTGAGATGACCGTTGAGGCGCCTGCGATCAAGATGAGCACCACCGAGCTGGTAAGGACGTCAGGGGTTCCCTCTTCCGTGCTGGCCTGGGCTCACAGCTGCCACAAATCCAACGTCCCATGCGGTAACTGTCGTGGTTGCTTCAAATACTTTGAGGTTTGGCATGAGATCGAAGATGGACTGGATCAATCTCTGTAGCCCTACGGTTAAAGCACAGCCAGGACACTATCAGCCATTCACCTGGCCGTTTGGCTCATTCCACGCGCTGCGTGAAATAGAGGATGCCGAGGACAAAGGCGTCCTAAACCTCCTCGATCACAGGCGAACCCGTCGCACGTTCCACGCGTTGAGTGTTGATCAGTTGGGCCAGCTGCTGTGGTACAGCATGCGTACGCAGGCTATTGCCGAATCGGACTACGGCTTTGACCTGGAACTGCGGCCCACGCCCTCAGCCGGCGCCATCCACCCAATTCACATTTTGGCCCACCTCCCTGGCACTCCAAATTGGCGCCGCTACGACAGTCGTCGGCACGGCCTTGTTGAGCTACCCGGTACAGTGGAAGCCTTCGCGGGATTGGTGGAGCAATGCCAGCAAACCCTGCCCAGCGAGCAGGCGACGCGGTTACTGCTGGTGGCCGAACCCGGGAAGACTGCTACCAAGTATCAGCACGGCGAAAGTCTGATCTGGCGAGACGCCGGAGCGCTCCTGGCAATTATGGCGGTGACAGCTGAGGCCCTGAACTACGCGTTCTGCCCGCTGGGAATTACGGGTGAACCTTGGGCCGGTCAACTCGCCCCTTCAGGTGTGCTCGCTGGCGTAGGCGTTGCGATGGTCGGTGGACCCGTATCTAAGACCTAGGCGGCCTTCAAAACGGCCTGATTCAGCAGACTGCGAACGACGGTAGGCGCAGACATCATCTGGTACCACATCAGCGCGTCAAGCTTGGATGGCCGAACCTCAATCGCTTTGCTGAGCGCAAGAAACTCCGCTTCCAACTGCAGGTAGTGCCGCTCAACCGTGAGGCCAGGCGAGAAAAAGCCAGCCAATGCCCCAGCGCGCAAAATGTGGATATCGAGGATCGCGACATCATCAGCATCAAGCCAGTTACGCGCAATCCAGGACGCGGTTTTATAGCCGATGCCAGGCAGCTCCAGCAGCCAGTCTCGAAGGGCTCGGCCAGATTGAGGTGGAACACACCCTGATGCCAGGGCTGCGAGCGCCGAATGAAGGTAACGCGCCTTCTGTTTGGCAAAGCGGTAGCGTACTGAGCGGCTACCGATTTTCAATGGGTTGGTCAGCCACTCCTGAAGTAGCGCCTCACTGGGCACCTCACCTTCAAAAGCGCCCAGTTTTTTCAGGTGGGCGAATGCCGCCAATCCGACGTTTGCAGGAATACCGTGACCACCCAGCAGGCACGCCCCGATCTCTTCCGCCAACGTGGCACCGAGCTTGTAGTTGAGCGGCTCGGGCTCTTGGTCATTTGCCCAAACCTGATAGGCCCAGTATGCGGGGGTCGGAAATGCTTCGATCAAACCCCAGGGAACGCCGGGCAGCACTTCGCTCAAGGCATCAGGGAAATCACGGCTGTAAAGCTTGGCATCTACGAAAACAACACCGTTTTGCATTACCGGGCCTCCTGAACGGAGCCATAGGTCTGCATGATCCAGCGCAGGAAATCGTTGCGCTCTACCGGATCCATCGCTGAGATACGATCGCGGAGCCGGGATTGGCGCCGGCCAATGGTCTGCCGCTCGCGGAACGTGTCACCTAAATAACGACTGTCATGAAGCTCTTCTGGGGCGGAATAGTTCATCCAGACGCATTCTTCCCTGACGTCCGTGTGCGTCTTGGCCATAAACGTCACCTTCCTCCATCCTTGGAGCGCTTCGTTGTACAGGGCACTGTCGTAGCCGGAGATCATCACCTTGCATGGCACACGGCGCAGCGTAGCAAGCAACTGCTCATGCTGACCCTGGTCATATTCGAAACGGTAGATCTTAGCGCGACGGCGCGTCTGCGTGACATACGGAGGATCAGCATAGATCAGCTCGCTACCGTCGTACATGAAACGGCTCAAGTAGCTCGAAGCATCCCCCTGAATGAGTTCAAGCCCCTTCACCGAGTGATCAGTCCAGGCGCCATGAACGGCGGGATCGACGTCCACGCCAATATTGCGGGCCGCAGGTTTCTTGTGGCGCATAACAGCGCCCGCACCCAAGTGCGTTTCGATATAGGTCTGATGCGGAGGCATCAGATTGATCAAGCGCTGGTAGCACTTGCCTTTCCCGCCTGGATATCTCATGCACAAATCATCGCCAAAAGTGACGATGATGTCAATGAAAGCTACCGATGAGTGCGCTCAGTGAGCGACAACTCCAGGGGGTGTCATACGCTCATTGTTCTGCTGGCTTGGCAGGTTCTAGTTCCAGACGGGCGTAACTGGGCTCACGTCGAGTCCATCTTCTGCATAGGTCTGAATCGCCTCCAGCTTCATAGATGCCTTCAAGCCTCAAGGATGGCCTGCTCCCCCTTAAGGCGCTGTCGAATTAAGCCTCTCACATGGCAGCAAATTCACGAATATGCAGGCGTCGGTTACGAGAAACGATTCCAAACTAACGGCCATCGTTGCCCGTAAGCTGCCTGTGCAGACGTGGTATGGGAACCATGCCGCTTCTGCACAGGCAGCCGACAAGGCCGAAGGCCGCGTCAGTGCCACAGACATACCTCTGCTGTAGCACCCTGCTTGAAATGGGCCGTCACTGCAGCCGCAGTGACGGCCCCGCCGACGCCCCAAACATCACGGGTAAATCCTGAATCCTAAAGCGTGCGGCATACATGATGATGCCCCCGCACACTAGCCTTGCAAAAACCAAGGACGGCATATTCGAACGTCGTCCTCCCAATCGCGCAAAACTCCTGCAAGCGCGAATCCAGCAGGATGGAGTTATCCAGGTACGCAAGGCTCCAAAAGCGTACCACCCCTACCCATGGGGCGGAGCCATTTTTGTCTATCGGATTATTCCGCTATGTGCAGCTAATGCTGCCGTCCAATACAGCAATGTCATGCGCGATGCCCCCCCTTTGCCCCATTAACAATCCTATCCATACCCTTGGAGTACTCATCAACGCCAAAAGCTCGTTCATCCCGCTCCATCTCCGTATGAACTTCCAGCAGGAAGTAAGACGGACGTCTCAGTCGAGACACCGGTGTTGCCTGAACACCATGCCCCTGCCCTCCGGGGATCTCGCCTAGCGAGTTGGCACCAACACTTACCAATGATTTTCAGGACAGCGCAATAACTCGGACCAAACCTGTGAGCGTGAATGGGATATGGACGATTTGACCTACACCCTGCGACAACTTTGCCGACGAAACCGCGACGGCAGTCACAACACTCAGGCCGACCGCATTCGGTCGCTAGGGCTGATCGCCCGCCAACTGCGCGAGGCCGGCTTTCGGCAACTGAAAGCCTCGTCGCTCAAAGGCAAACATGTCCATGTGCTGCTGGATCGCTGGCAAGCTGAAAGCCTCTCACCTGGCACCATCAAAAATCGACTTGCGCACCTTCGATGGTGGGCTGAAAAAGTCGGCAAGGCTGGAATTCTCCCAGCGGACAACACGCAACTGGGTGTGGCCGACCGACGCTTCGTTACCAACGTCAGCAAAGCCACAGATTTGGGAACAGGCCTTTTAAAGATAACCGACGCCCATGTCCACATGAGCCTCCAGCTTCAATCTGCGTTTGGACTACGCCGTGAGGAAGCCATCAAATTTCAACCAAGGTATGCGGATCAAGGCGATCACATTCTCCTTAAGGGCTCATGGACGAAGGGTGGTCGTGATCGAACAGTTCCGATTACTACCTCGCAACAACGCGCGGCACTCAATGCCGCACATAATCTAGCGGGGGCCGGCTCATTAATCCCGGCACACAAGACATACATTCAGCAGCGCAATACATACGACGGACAGTGCAAAGCAGCAGGCCTGAGCCACATGCACGGGTTACGACATCAATATGCACAAAGCCGCTACGTAGCTTTGACAGGCTGGAATGCACCGGCAGCAGGAGGAATCTCCTCCAAAGAACTGACCCCAGTACAACGCTCTCAAGACGCTATCGCTCGGCAAATTATCAGTCGTGAACTGGGGCATGAGAGAACACAAATTACCGCAACGTACTTGGGCCGATAACTCAGTCCGCGCGACGTCAATGAGCCGAAAACATCGCCACCACCACGCACCGGAACCCAGAACTCTGAGTAGTCAGTAAGTCCAAATCTGACGAATGTCACTTCGAATGCTCGATCAACCATTACGACCACATTCGCCACTCTCTGGCTAGATGCCAGCTCACCATTGCGCAATTCTTCAACGCCAACCTGACCAAGCGCATTTCCAGTCAAACCGGGTAAGCGCAATAACGCGTTGAATCTTTCTGCACTTGCCGGCTGCGAGTCATATGAGCACGACACATCGAATGCCTCCCCGGCCCAACGAATGTGAGTGATCGTCAGGAGAATTGTTCATGCCCCACAACGACGAGCAGCCATCAGCCAAGCCGGAACTACGAATCCTCCGGCGCGCGGATGTTGAGAAAAAAACCGGGTTGAAACGCGCCTTCATTTACAAGCTGATGAGTGAAGGAAAATTCCCTGCCTCAGTGCAGCTCGGCATCCGCGCAGTCGGCTGGGATGCCGCAGAAATTGACCAATGGATTTCGGAACGCTTGAAAAAAACGTCAATAAAGAATGGGCCAGCATTATGAGCGTAGCTTTGATCGATCATCGTGGCAGCTCAGCACAAATGCTCCGATTCTCCCTGCTGCCACAAAAATTCAGAGACATCCGATCAGTCTCCAATCCAACTACAGCATTCCTCTCTCAGGAGGTGCTATGACAACTCCGCACCCAATCAATCAAGCCGTCATTGCCCAAGCTCTGCAAGACTTGCGCAGTGGTCAATTGCGGCGGTGCAAGGCGATGGGCTTTGCAATTGAAGACCTGGCGGCACTCAAGGAGCCACTGTTGCTCAGCGCACTCCTCAATACCCGAGTGCTTTGGTGCACGGTTCAGATAAACCGCAACGTGCTGCAAAGAATTCTGAAACAGGCGGGTGAAGTGGAACACGAAACCGTCATGATCGATCGCATGCTTCGCTTAGGAGCGAGCACAGAAATGGTGGCCCGCTTTCATGGTTTGACACACCAAGAAATTGCTCTTCGTCGAAACGTACTCGGACTGCCAAAACGCAAAGGTCGTCGCCCCGTACTTACCGAGGAACAAGACATACTGCTATGGCACCGGCTGCAACCCCATCTGAGAACGGCAGGGGTGTCGACCGGTGATGAGAGCGCCATGTTGGAAGTGACGCTGGACTTGGCTGAGGATCTTTTAATGCCGGCATCAGTCGTCTGGTCAACCCTGCAAGCATGGATAGCTGAGGGGCTAATCTGATTTTGCGAGATAACCTGAGATCCCTCCCCCGACTCGCTCATACGCACCCGGGCTTCTCCAGTAGAACGGCGGGATTGGCTTTTCAAACTCAAGCATCGAGCAGCCATTTGTCACGTCTACTCATGGCGGACAATATGAAGCGGAATTGAGCGTTGGTAGCACTAAGCTCCAATGGCCATTTACTCAATTGTAAACCGCCAAATCTCAGATCGAGCGACCGCCCTTAACACCGAGAGTCCAGCAAGTTGCTTTGCTGGGAGCTCGGTTGCATCCCGAATCTGAAGGTAGTAACACCAGGCAGCCAGACGGTGAATTTCCAAAAAATACGGAAACACTCAATAACTCTTTTCCGGATTGACAGCAAACGTGCTCAGGGGCATTTTGGCAATGCACCTCGCTGACTCGTTCAGTACCAGCCGCCAGGATCTTCAAGACGGCGCTGCGGTTCTCCGCAGGATCCTCCCAATGACCGCATCGCTTCCGGCAGCGCGGACAGTCGACTTGAATGTCGATGGAAGCATGACTTTCCCACCCACGACGGGCCTTTCCCGTCGTGGGGAAGGCCTTTTTTTGTTTCAGGAGGCCTTAATGAAAATGGAACTGGCGATGTATCAGGCACTGCGCGCAATCGACGTACCTGAGCTCAAAGCCGAAGCTGTTATCCAAGCATTGGAATCTGACATGCTCACACTACTTGCGACGAAAAGTGATCTCACAAACCTTGACCAGCGGTTGACTGCCGAGATCGCTAGAACAACTGCGGAAATTGGCAAGGCGACTGCTGAGATCGCAAATACAAATCATCGGCTGACTGCAGAGATCGCTAAATCTGATCTCAAGTTGTCCATTCACATGGCTTCCATGCTCGCCGTGACGATCGGCATCTTGATCGGGGCGATGAAAGTCTTCTTATAGTTTTCTTAGCGATTACTGAAACAACGAAAATCACCTGTCGTTCGACAGGTGATTTTTTTGCGGCTCTTGGCGTTGAAAAAGACTGTAAGCTTGACTCCCCCCACACTCAGGCACTCTCTTATTAAGCATAAGGGCCTCGCTTAACTTCCGTTGTTCAAGGGCTGAAATCCCAGCCAAACCGAAATATGGCGCATGCTGCATGGAGACTGGCTATGCAACTGCCAGAGTCCAAGAACCAACGCGCCCCTTTCTGACAAACACGCAACGCCCTACCACACCAATCGCGGCGCAGAGCGATCTGTGAGCTCCGACAACCGAGACTGCTCAGTGCTGAGCTTGGATTGGGATACAATCCCCGGCATTTAGTCCATCAGGGTCGGCATCTGCTCCCTGAGTGCCCACAAGAGATTCCGCAATGCCCCTCACGCTGCAACAACTGGAACGACATCTGTTCAAGGCTGCCGATATTCTGCGCGGCAAGATGGATGCCTCGGAGTTCAAGGAATACATTTTTGGCATGCTGTTCCTCAAGCGCTGCTCCGACGTATTCGAGGAGCGCTATGAGCAGATCGTTGCCGATGAGATAACTGCAGGCAAGAGTAAATCCGAGGCATGTGCCATGGCGGAAAATCCGCGCTGGTACAAACTCCATGGCAATTTCTGGGTACCCATCCATTCGCGATTCTGGTACGTGCTCAACGAAGCGCACATCAATGTCGGCGATCTGTTGAACAAGGCGCTGGCCGGCATCGAGGAAAACAATGCAGCCTTGGATGGAGTGCTCGAGCACATCGACTTCACCCGCAAGGTGGGCCAGAGCAAGATTCCCGATCAGAAGCTGCGCCAACTCATCACCCACTTCGGTGAGGTGCGCTTGCGTAACAGTGACTTCGAGTTTCCTGACCTGCTCGGGGCAGCTTACGAGTACCTGATCGCCGAGTTCGCTGACTCGGCCGGTAAGAAAGGCGGTGAGTTTTATACACCGCGTTCGGTGGTGCGGCTAATGGTGCACTTGCTCAAGCCGACCCTAGACCACGATATTTATGACCCGTGCTGCGGCTCGGGCGGCATGTTGATTGCCGCCAAGGAATATATCGACGAGCACGGCGAGGACGGGCGCAAGGCCAACCTGTTCGGCCAGGAATTCAACGGCACCGTCTGGTCCATCGCACAGATGAACATGCTGCTACACGGCATCAGCAACGCCTGGCTAGAGAACGAAGACACCCTGGCCGACCCTCGGCATATCGAGGGTGGCGAACTGCGCCGCTTCGATCGCATCCTCACCAACCCGCCGTTCTCCATCAACTGGGGCCATACCGAGAAAAGCCCGGATGGCAGCTTGGCCTGGAACCCTACATTCCGCGAGCAGCGCTTCCGCTTCGGCGAGGTGCCGCTGGGCTCAAAAAAGGCCGACCTGATGTTCCTGCAGCACATGCTCGCCGTGACCCGCGATGAGGGCATGATTGCCACCGTACTGCCTCATGGCGTCCTTTTCCGGAGCGGTGAGGAACGCAGCATCCGCGCTGGAATTATCGAGAACGACCTACTCGAAGCCGTGATTGGCCTGCCTGCCAACCTGTTCTATGGCACCGGCATTCCCGCCTGCATCCTTATCCTGCGCCAACAAAAGCAGGAAGGCGCCAACCGTGTCAGTGCCAAGCCTGCCGAGCGCCAGGGAAAAGTGATTTTTATCAACGCCGACCGAGAGTACTTCGAGGGCCGTGCACAGAACTATCTGCTGGCCGAGCACATCGAGAAGATCAGCACTGCCTTCGACGAATTTCGCCAGATTGACGGCCTCAGTGATGTAGTGGACATCGCGACCCTGCGCGACAACGATTACAACCTGAATATCCGCCGCTATGTGGACAATGCACCGCCGCCCGAGCCCCATGATGTACGCGCTCATCTGCTGGGTGGTGTGCCCAAGTCCGAAGTTGAAGCAAAAGCCCCGATGCTCGCCGCGCACGGCATCGACCCGCACGACCTGTTCGTGGCGCGCGATGCAAATTATTTCGACTTTCGCGGTGAGCTAATATGTCGTGCCGATCTCAAGCCGGCCATCGAGGGTAATTTTAGCCTGCAGGCCAAGGAAGCCGCGCTGCGTGAGGCATTCGAGAGTTGGTGGAACGAACACAGCCCGCGCATTACCGCCTTGGCCGGCAAGCTCGATAACAGCGCCGCGCTAGTCCATCTGCGCGCAGAACTGCTGGCCAGCTTTAGCCATAGCCTGGAGCATATCGGCCTGCTCGACCCCTTCCAAGTCAGGGGCATCGTTGCCGGCTTTTGGTACCAGAGCAAATATGACTTCCTCGGTTTGATGGCGCGCGGCAACCGAGGTGTGATCGATGCTTGGCGCACCAGCATCATCACCGCCCTGGAAGACAAAGCCAGCAAGCAAAGCCCTCTGGAGCACAAGCTGGTTAAGTTTCTACTCGGCGATTTCGTTGCCGAGTTGGCCGAGCTGGAAGCGAAAAAGGTCGAGCTGGATAGCCAGCTCAAGGCCGCCGCCCCAACCAAGGGGGACGACTCGGACGAAGCCGATATCGAGGCGGGTGCCGATAACGAGGAAAACCCCATCGATGAAGCCCAGCTCAAAATCTGGAAAGCCGAGCTGACCAAGGTAAAGAAGCAGCTCAAAACCCAGCAGGAAAAATTCGCAAGCCACCTGAATCAGGGCGTCGACGGGCTGGATGAGCCACGAGCCGCTGAGCTGCTACTGACCATCCTGCACAACGATATGCAGGCCATTCTTGAGCGCTATGTCTCAGTCCAGCGAAAACAGATCGTAATGGCTTTCGAGAACTGGTGGGACAAGTACCGGGTGACGTTAAATGAAATCGAGCACAAGCGCGATGCGGCAGCGGTGGCGTTGCAGGGGTTCCTGAAGGGGTTGGGGTATGTCTGAGAACGCTACTTGGGAAACTTGCACTGTCAGAGACGTTATCGAACATCACTTTTGTGGGCCAAGCCCTGATTGTGAGGAGCGGCAGATTTTCGCATCCGAAGAATGGGGTGTTTTGAAAACTACGGCGATCACATGGGCAGGATGGAACGAATCAGCTCATAAGGTTTTGCCAAAAGCATTTTGGGAACAGCCCCAAATCCAAGTTCATGCAGGTGATGTGCTGGTTACAAAGGCAGGTCCGCGGCATCGAGTAGGTGTTGTATGCCATGTTCCAAGCGTTCGCAGTCAACTGGTTGTTTCTGGAAAAATGATCGGGCTCCGACCCAGGCCGGAAGTAGTGAACGCGCGTTTCCTGGCAGGGTTTCTAGGAACGAAAGGGCCGCAGAAGTACATCCATGACCACACGACCGGAATGGCAGAATCACAGGTAAACTTCGCCAACAGAGTCCTCTTGGATGCTCCCTTAAGGTTACCGCCAGTCTCCCAGCAGCACTTAATTGCACAGATACTCGACACCCTAGACACCGCAATCCGCGAATCCATTACGCTGGTCGACAAGCTCAAATCCATCAAGCAGGGCCTGCTACATGACCTGTTGACTCGCGGAATTGGCGCCAACGGCCAACTGCGCCCCCCACAGAGCGAAGCGCCGCAACTTTACAGGGAGTCAACGTTGGGGTGGATTCCGAGGAAATGGGAGGTGGTTCCACTGAGTTGTTGTGCAGCTATCACAAGTGGTGTAACCCTCGGCCGCATCCTAAACAGTCCTGCCGCGATTGAGCTGCCATATTTGCGAGTGGCTAATGTCCAAGATGGCTACCTTGCACTGGGAGAAATAAAGACTGTCTCGATCCTGCCTTCAGAGCTGAACCGCTTTGCTCTGAAAGTAGGTGATGTGCTGATGAACGAGGGTGGAGACTTCGACAAGCTGGGTAGGGGAGCCGTATGGGAGGGGCAGATTGAACCCTGCCTTCACCAGAATCATGTTTTCCGCGTACGCTGTGATGACTCAAAGCTGTTGCCTGCGTTTCTGGCAGCCTACTCTAGCTCTGTCCGTGGTAAGGCCTACTTTGTCCAAGCATCGAAGCAGACAACCAATCTGGCCTCAATCAATTCAACGCAGCTAAAAGCATTTGGTATTTCTTGCCCATCAGTCGCTGAACAGCTGCTTATTACCCAACGTCTGTCGACCTTCGATAAGAAAATGGCAGTCGAGCAGGAGGCACTGGAAAAGTTGCGCCAGCAGAAGATCGGCCTGATGGGCGACTTACTTACCGGCCGCGTCCGCGTCACCCCGCTACTGGAATCTATGCAACAAGCTGCTGCACAAACGGAAGCCTGATATGCCACAGCGCCTGCCACCTCGCGAATCCCTGACCGTCGAATTCAAGAGCGACCGCAGCAAGCTCCCCGACCGCGAACTAATCGAAGCGCTGGTCTGCTTGGCAAATGCCGAAGGCGGCGAGCTATGGCTAGGTGTCGAGGACGACGGTACGCCCACCGGCCTGCATGCGGAGCATCGCCTGCTGGAGGGCTTGGCCGGCATGGTCGCAGCACGCACCTCGCCGTCGCTGAACGTACAGGCCGAGGCGCTCGACTTGGATGGCGTGACCGTGGCGCGTATCCATGTACCCAAAACCCAGGGCGAGGTGGCCACCACCAGCGGCGTCTACCTGCGCCGTCGTTTGAAACACGACGGCACGCCCGAATGCATAGCCATGCTGCCCCATGAGCGCAGCAGCCGCGCAAGCAGCTTCGGCCTGCTCGATGTTTCCGCCCAGCCGGTGGCCGGTGCCACTCTCGCCGACCTCGACCCGCTGGAGCGCGAACGCCTGCGCCAGGCGGTGCAGCAATACGGCGGCGACCGAGTGCTGCTGGAATTGGACGACGAAGCCCTGGACGGCGCACTGCTGCTCACTGCGCGCCAGCCGGACGGTATGCGCGTGCCGACCCTTACCGGCCTGCTACTGATCGGCCGGGAAACCTCCCTGCGCCAACTGGTGCCCACCCACGAGTTCGCTTTCCAGGTGCTGGCCCAGCAGGCAGTGCGCTTCAATGAGTTTCGCCGCTTCCCATTGCTCAAGGCACTAGACTGGCTGGAAACCAACTTCCGTCCATACAACCCAGAGGAAGAACTACAGGTCGGCCTGTTCCGCGTGCCAGTGCCCAAGGTCGACCTAGGCGCCTTCCGTGAAGCCGTAGCCAACGCCCTGGTCCATCGCGATTACCACGGCAGGGGCGCGGTGCATGTGCGCCTGGAGGACGATGCCCTGGTGGTCAGCAACCCCGGTGGCCTAGTCGATGGCGTGACCCTGGCCAACCTGTTGGTGACCGAACCGCGCCCGCGCAACCCGGCCCTGGCCGATGCCATGAAGCGCGTCGGCGTGGTCGAACGCTCTGGGCGAGGTGTGGACAAGATTTTCCGCGGCATGCTCAAGTTCGGCCGGCCGGCCCCGGACTACAGCTACACCACCGCCCAAAGCGTGGTGCTGCGCCTACCCACCGCGGAGGCCGACCTGGACTTCCGCCGCCTGGTAGTCGAACACGAGCGCGCCACCAACGCCGAACTGCCCATCGACAGCCTGATCGCCCTGGCCGCCCTGCGTGAGACCAAGCGCGTCACGGCCGACGAACTGGCCGTACAGATCCAGCGCGACACCGCCAGTGCCAAACGCACCCTGGAAGCCCTGACCGAAGCCGGCTTGGTCGAGGCCCACGGTTCTACCCGAGGGCGCAGCTACACTCTTTCAGCCAGTCTGTACCAGGCCGTGGGCGACAAGGCCGGTTATACCCGCCAGGCAGGCTTCACACCCATTCAACATGAGCAGATGGTGTTGAACTACGTGCAGCAGCATGGGCAGATTCAGCGCGCTGAAGTAATGGATCTTTGTCGGCTCTCGCCTGATCAAGCGGCAAAACTGCTCAAGCGCATGAAAGACAGGGGCGCACTGATACAGCAAGGGGAACGACGCTGGTCGGTCTATAAGCTCGGCTAAAAAATCTATGAGCCGCTATAAGCCGCTATGAGCCTGTATGAGCCCATACACGCCTGAACTGGATTAAAGGAGTAACCCGTGGGCTGGGAATTGGAAGACGTCGAAAAACCCTTTGTGGCTCAGTTACAGGGGCTGAACTGGAAGCATATCGAGGGCAGCCTCGACGACCCGGCCATCACTGGTCGCAGCAGTTTCAGTGAAGTGATTCAGCGAGCTGCACTGGCCGAGCGCTTGCTTGCCATCAACCTGCGCGACGGTCAGCCCTGGCTGGATGAGCAGCGCATTGCCGAAGCACTGGCGGCCATTACCCGCGTGGGCGCCGGCAAGCTGATGGAAGCCAACCAGACAGTCACTGAGCTGCTGCTCAAAGGCATCACGGTCGATGGCCTTCAGGGCTGGGAAGGCGGACGTGGTCAGACCATCCAGTACATCGACTGGGACACCCCGGCCAATAACCACTTCAGTGTGATCAACCAGTTCCGAGTGGATTGCCCGCCAGGGTATAACAGCGGCAAGAAATTTATTGTCCCGGATCTGGTGCTGTTGGTGAACGGCATCCCGCTGGTGCTGGTGGAGTGCAAGAGCCCCTCCATTCCAGAACCGCTTGCCGAGGCTGTCGATCAATTACGTCGTTACAGCAACCAGCGCAAGGCGGCCTTCGAGGTCGAGGAGAACGAGGGCAACGAGACTCTGTTCGCCAGTGTGCAGCTATTGGTCGCCAGTAGCTACGACGAAGCACGGGTGGGCTGCATTGGTGCTGGCTTCGGGCATTTCTCCCAATGGAAGACCGTGGTTGGCCCGGATGGCAACGGCAGCGAACAGTCAGTTGCCGAGCAGTTGGGCAAAGCCAAACTGTCCGAACAGGAGCGCCTGGTGGCAGGCATGCTCACGCCAGCCCACCTGCTCGATCTGATCCGACATTTCATGCTATTTATGCAGGTTGGCGGGCAGACCATCAAGACGGTCTGCCGCTACCAGCAATACCGCGCGGTGAACCGCACAGTGACCCGCATGAAACGCGGGCAGACACGTCTTGAGCATGGCGAGAGTGACCAACGAGGCGGCATCGTTTGGCACACTCAAGGCTCGGGCAAAAGCCTGACCATGGTATTTCTGGTGCGCAAGATGCGTACGGATACACAGCTGCGCCGCTTCAAGATCATCGTGGTCACTGACCGAAAAGATCTGCAAAACCAGCTCGCCGTCACTGCGACACTTAGTGGTGAACTACCGGAGGTGGCCTCCAATATCGAAGGTGTTAAAGCCTTGGCACGCCGCCAGGGCCCCGGCCTGATATTCGCCACTATCCAGAAGTATCGCAATCCCGAGCAAGAAGAAAACGGGAATGCCCCCATCTCCGTGGACACTGCGTCATTCCTCAAAGCCGCAGAAAAGCGAGCGCCCTATCTGGTAAACAAACCATTCGAGGTGCTCAACCACGACGAGAGCATTTTGGTGTTGATCGATGAGGCTCACCGCACCCAAGCCGGCGATCTGCAGGCGAACCTGCTGGCGGGCCTGCCAAACTGCGTGCGCATTGGCTTTACAGGTACACCGATCATCATGGGCGATAAGAAACGCACCCACGAAATTTTCGGCGCATTCATCGACAAATACACCATCAAGGAAGCCGAGGCAGATGGCGCGACAGTGCCGGTGCTATACGAAGGACGCACTGCCAAGGGCGCATTGAAAGATGGGGCGAACCTGGATGAACTGTTCGAGGATTTGTTCCGCGAACACAGTCAGGACGAACTGGAGCTGATCAAGAAAAAGTACGCCACCAAGGGCCATATCTTTGAGGCCCCCGCGCTGATCGCAGATAAGGCGCGCGACATCCTCAGACATTACGTCACCAATATCCTGCCCAATGGCTACAAGGCGCAGGTGGTAGCCTACAGCCGGATTGCGGCAATCCGCTATTTCCATGCGCTGCAGGTAGCCCGTGATGAGTTGCTGATCGAGTCCGAAGCACTGCCGGCAGCCGACAAGGACCTCGATGATGAAGCACTGTGCCAGCGTCCGCCCAAGCTGCAGGCGCGTGTGCAGGCATGGCGCTATCGAGACAAACTACGCAGCCTGGAATTCGCACCGATTATTTCCGGCTCAAATAACGATCCGGCCGAGTGGAAAACCTGGACGGATGGTAGCAAGCACGAGCAACTGATCCAGCGTTTCAAGAAGCCGCTGAATCATGAGCAGCCGGGCAAGGCCGATCCACTGGCTTTCCTGATCGTTAAATCTATGTTGCTCACCGGCTTTGACGCCCCCATCGAAGGGGTGATGTACCTTGACCGACCGATCAAGGAAGCTGAGCTGCTGCAAGCTATTGCGCGGGTCAACCGTACTGGTTTTGGCAAGCGCTGCGGTATCGTGGTCGACTACTACGGAGTCGCCAACCACCTGCGCGAAGCCCTGGCAGCCTATGCCGACGAGGATATTGAAGGTGCGCTGAGCAGCATCAAGGACGAGGTGCCTGTACTGCGCGACCGTCATCTGCGCGTGGTGGATGTGCTGCGTCGCCAGGGCATCGAGTCTCTGGAAGATGCCGAAACCTGCATTGCCGCACTGGAGTCGGAAAAAGTGCGCGCTGAATTTTCGGTAAAACTCAAAGCGTTCCTCGACTCTTTGGACACCGTACTGCCACGCCCCGAAGGCCTCCCCTTCGTCAAGGACGCCAAGCGTCTGGCCTATATCCATGCACGTGCGCGCGGGCGTTACAAGGACCTGCCGCAACTGGGCAAGGATGTCGGCGCCAAAGTGCGCAAGCTAATCGACGATCACGTTATTTCTTTGGGCATCGACCCGAAAATTCCGCCTATCCAACTCACCGATGCAGACTTCGAGAAGCAGTTGTCGCGTAGCGTCAACGACCGCGCCAAGGCCTCAGAGATGGAGCATGCCATTCGCTCGCATGTGCGCAAGCATACTGATGAAGATCCGGTGCTCTATCGCAAGCTGTCCGAACGCCTGAACGAGCTGCTCAAGTCGCTGGGCGAGCAGTGGGATCAGTTGGTTGAACAGATGCAGAAGATCATCAACGATCTGCGCAGCGGTCAAATGAGCGATGACTACAGCCCCCTGGATTTACCCGAACACTACGCCCCCTTCCTTCGCACCCTGCTGGATATGGTGTGTGCCGGCGTCAATCCGCAGCCCGCCGAGCTGCTGCGTTTGAAGGATGTGACAGTGGAAGTAGTCGATCTGTTGGTAGGCGAGATCCAAAGCCACCGCGATATCTGGAGCCCGCGCAAGCGAGCGGCACAGGAGGAGTTGGCCGGGCAGCTATTCGATTACTTGATGCGACTGCGTCCGCCCTTGATGGATAGCGATAAGGCCGGGATATTGTCTGACCGCCTGATGGATCAAGCGAGAGCCAGTCATGAAAGGTTGATGCAACTGTGAGCAATCACACCCTCACGGTAGACGATCTGCAATTTACACTGCGCCGTAGCGCGCGCCGAAAAACACTGCAGATCACTGTGGAACGCGACGGCGCGCTTATCCTTTCTGCCCCGCCCGAGGTAGAAGAGCAAATGTTGCGGCAGTTCGTGGCAGAAAAAAGCTTCTGGATTTACTCACGTCTTGCAGAAAAGGAACGCCTGCAACGTTCGATCCCAAACAAGGAATTTCTCGACGGAGAGGGTTTTCTATATTTGGGACGAAGTTATCGCCTTAAACTGGTTGATGAGCAGGATGTGCCGCTGAAACTTTCTGCCGGTCGATTCCGCCTGCTGCGTAGCGAACTGCCACAAGCCCGCGAACATTTCATCCGTTGGTACAGCGAACATGCCCGCAGCTGGTTAGCCTTACGCGTCAAAAACCACCAAGCCCGCATGGACCTGATCCCCAGCGGTGTGCGTGTGCAGGATCTAGGTTATCGCTGGGGCTCCTGTGGCAAAGGTGCACAACTCTATTTTCATTGGAAAACAATCCTGCTGCCCAAGCCCATTGCGGAGTATGTGGTTGTGCATGAGATGGTGCACCTGCAAGAGCCACATCACACCCCAGAATTTTGGCTCCGCCTTGAACGCGTCATGCCTGACTACGCACAGCGCAAGACATGGCTGGCAGAACATGGAATTGATGTTGAAGGCCTCTGAGTACCATGGCTGACTATTTCATCAGCACCCGCGGCATAGGTACTGGTCAGAACCAACCAACTTGACTCTGAGGATGGCTTACAAGCACCAGGATTCCAGCGATCGGATAAATTTCTGCATTTAACCTTCGAGCCAGACATTAGGATCACCACGCGCCTAGAACTCTTTGAACAACCATACCCTGCAGAAAATCAATAAAATAATTCACGGCTGCCCTGGCGTCGCCCCACCAGAGTTGTCTCTACTAATCATAGGCTTTATGTAACCTTTGAATACCTCAGCTGCGGCACCCAGTACACTTTCTATCTTCTTATAATGACCCGGACGCAATTTACTTTCCTTATCCAAATAGTTCAAAACGAGCAGAACCTGTTCACGATCTAGCATTGCAAGCGTTTGCTCAGCTACCCCGTACAGAAGGACCAACGCACCATTCTTTAGCGTTTCCGGACGCTCAAGCGCACCGAGCACCCGGCCAAAGCCCGCAGTCATGTCGCCGCCCTGATCATCACGAAGCCAATCCAGCAGCGATGAATGATTTAACTTATCTGGCTTTTTGTTTGGTAGCTTACTCGGCACTGCCCGTTTCGTCCTACCCAAAATTAACTCAGGCCACCGCTCAACATCCGAGCGATCATCATAATCAGGAAGAGATATAGCATTATATGAATATGCAATGGGAACGCCAAGTTCCTCATAAGCAAGGCAGCTTTTGAATTGCTCGCCATCAAACTGGTCAAAAACCCCGCTTTTACAATTAAGCTCTTTAATTTCCAAAAGCAGTATTTTAGCGTTTCCCAACATAGCGACTAGATCACCACAATACAGCCGCATTCCGTCGCCTTGCTGGACAGCATATGGGGGGAAGGTTTTGAGCGAAGTCCGACTATCTCTGCAGTAGGCTTCCAATGCACCAGTAATTGCAGCTTGAATTACGTTTTCCTGCCTAGTTTTCTTCATACAACCCACGCCATAGATTAGTAGCATAAATGTATCACCACTAAAGGATCATTAGAAGCAATATCGGACTATCTACTTGACGCTGCCCCAGCAGGCAATGCAGGCTCTACGCAGTAAGCAGCACACGATCTAAGGACCCAGTCTAATCAGATAGGAGTTAGGTAAATCACAATGCCCACACATACCCTACATTTCATAAAGCCTTGCCGCAAAACCGACAGTTCCCCGCGGCTCACCCCAAGCATGGTGGCCGAAAACAAGCGGAACGGCATAGAAACGACCTTGGTTCTCGACCTTAACATTCTGGTGAGAATGGAAGATGTAATTCTTCGCCGCCACAGCCCGAACGATTTTGACTTAACTAGACTTATAAACTTCATAAATTCTTGCCCACCACAAAGTCTGTGCATAACGCCTGGGCTTGCCCTTAACGAGGTCCACCCGAAATTCAAGAAGCTAAGCTTTGAGATGTATGAATTGTTTCTTTCGATATTCTGCCCGCAGATGGTCGATCATCCAACCACGACACGAAACACCCCAAATGAAGCGGAAAGAACCCGACCGTATGAGTTTTCAGAACTCAGCATAGAAGAGCAGCACCTCTACAGCGTGCCGTTTTTTTCGCTCATGCAGATACATATTATCAACGCCACGAAGCCGAACTTGACAGGCATTGAAAAATTCAAAACATATATGAGCCGTGTCTGTGATGACATTGATATGCTCAGTGCTGTTGAAGCCGAAATTGCCAAGTACTGCTTCTGTGAGAAAAAGCCCAACTATTCCGACGAGCTTAACGCCAAAATCGAAGACATCAAGAACAACTTCATGAGTGGGAGCAACAAGCCAGCGCAGCGCTTCAAAAATATCTTCAATGGCGTTCAAGACCTTAAATACATAAAAGGCGCCCTGGAGTTTTCCAAAGAGCTCTTTTATGGCAAGCTTCAGGACACATGGATAGCCACATTGGACTCCAAGTTATACTGGCTGAGTGAGTCCATTCATCATTACCCAGTCGCAGGTGAGCGAGACGGAAAATACTTCAGCATCAATCGATCACATGATCAGCAGACATGCAACTATTGGCTATCAGTGGATAAACTGCAAGAGCAACTCCAGCACGAGAGAAGCCGAAATGGCAAAGGAACCGCCCCTTTAGATGAAACAGGATTGCCACGCATACATAACACATTAACCACAAAGGGCTTCAAGGAATTTTTCGCCGTTTTCAAGCCCATATAGTCCGCCGAGCAGGGTACAAGTACAAGATACTGCTCAACCACGCACCTGTACTCTTAGTACCCGGATGCTAACGATGAGTAATCAAAGCCAATTAGATCCCTTCATTTAAAGCTGATACCTGTACCCTATCCTCATCCAACACAGGAAAGAAAAAGGGGCTGACAACCACGTGATTGGCCACAGCGAAATGACTCCTGGCAATTGACTCAGGAGGAACACGCTTCAGCATTCCGCCTCAATCCTGTGCAGCGCATTCCAAATAGTATTCCACGAAGAAAGCTCAACTAACCAACTTCATATTTTTCATAGGTTTAGCAAATCATTTCAGCTCACCCCGGCCCACCAACTCTCAACGACAAGGCCCGCCCAGTGCGGGCCTTGTCGCATCTGGAGATTCACCCCGGGAGACCTCATGCGCCAGGCACTGCTGATCATCGACGCCCAACCCTGCTTCTCCCCGCCGCCATGGCTTGTCGAAGGCATCCGGTCGCTCATCTGCGCGCTGCCCAGCGTCGCCACGGTTGAACGTCACGACGAAACCGCACGCCTTTCCAGCGCCAACTCAGCAGGCACCTCGCGACGGACGACGACGGCCTGATCGCGGCAGATCGCATTTTCATCAAACACGGTTATGTGCCGTTTGCGGACTCGATCGACTATCTGAAAAGACTGAAACTGGATCGCGTGCTGGTTTGTGGCCTGCAGACCGAGAATTGCTGCCTCACCGCCGGTTTTGCGCTGTTCGATGCCGGGTTGCAGCCAACGTTGCTCACCGACCTGACGGTGGGTTCGTCGCTGGATCGTTCGGCTGAGGAAGAAGCTAAGGAAAAGCGGCGCCCTGGACAGATTGCTCAATTGCAAGCAGAGCAAGCCCGAGCGGATCAGTGAAAGCGTTTCAAATCATCCCAGTGCCAGTTCTGGTTACAACAGTACAGCTAGACCCCAACACAGCGAACTGCACAGAAGAAGATAGAAGCATGTGTAGACTGATAAACAGGCTCGAAGGTGTCAAATCATAAAAATAAATCCTCACTTCCAAAATCAAAGATCCATTATAAAAATCAAAAAAACAAGCCTTGAGAAAGAGACAAAAATGGGAAGGATAGGAATTGCAAAATTCCTCACAAACTGAATACTCCTATTAACATCAGCATACTTAAATCAAAGAGATTCAGCAGAATAGGTATGGCTATTCTTTAATAGACGCCAACTCCGCAGTGGCTCAATAAGAACTCAATACAATTCGTAATTAAGATTCACCTCCTTCAGAACCAAAGTAAATTCGAGGTTGTCTTTTAAATAACTGGAAGGATGACACTCTATAAATTGGACGCTCATCATGATTAATCTGAGCAGGGAGAAGTCTGTAAAATTTATCAGAGTCAGAAAGTGAGAACGTCGATCTTCTACTGCAAACCCATTAGTATCACTTAGCTTTTCCGATATGAGCTTGACCATATTGTAAAAAGTTCTCTCCAATCCAAAAATCTGGTCTGTCGGGTCAATTTCATTTAAGTAAGCAGACACTATTGATTCGTCGATTTCTGAGTTTCGCATTTCCTCTACACGATCTTCAATCCAGTTAATCGCTGCGACCCCTAACTTCTCGTTTAAACCCTCATCAATAGTTATTCTAAATGAACTAAAAAGCTCACGCTGCGAGCTAATCATACTGAAAAGCTGAGATTCAAAAGAGCGGATTTTTTCAGTTTTTCTCGCTCCTTCTACTTCGTCCCGGAGGCTGATATTAGCTTCATTTTGGAGACTTAAGGATTTGATCAGCAGTACTATTGAGATGAAGCTCAGCATAGGATTCAACAGCCCGCCTATATAATCTCCTAGCTGCCCCCAGACTTCAGGCTTTTCTGAGAAAGGATAGCCTAGCTTTATGTAGAAAAAGTATATATAGGACAGGCAGACTATTGCCGCAAGAAGCCCTGCAGCTAGTATGTATTTATAGGTCTTCATCGTGGAAGCCTTTAATTATGTATTTTATAACTCTGCCATCAGGGAGCTTTATGGGGTTTGCTTTAATGTCTAGATACTTCCAGTTATCGATATCGATCCCATTATTGCGATCTAGATTTTCAGAGAATTTTTTCTTTGTAGCAAAGTCAACATCGCTGTATCTACTGCGAAAGCCAAAAGCCACCGTCTCATCAGCTCCTTCTAGTTGGAGGCGACCATTTCCAGTATTGGTATTTAGGCGGCGAATACTTGCTTTAAAATTGAGGCTTTCGTCCGTTCTCTTCGCGAGTATCGCTTGACTGGTCTGTTGATCAAAGCTTGCGAGCGAAACCATGTTATCGTAGTTCTTTCTGTGCCTGAGCGTTACGTTATATCCAAATTTTGTTGATATTTCGTGAACATTTCTAAGTGGCGATTTTCTTAATAGTCTAACCAGCAAGTCAGCAGTGTCACCGAGGTTTTCTACAATTCTTTGTGATTTTTCAGATAGATCCTCTTGCTCTATGTAGAGGGCTTCATTGATGAAGTAAGAAATTAGCTCGGTGAAGGCCGTACTTCCTATTTTCCGATATTCTTTTTTTAAATCCTCATCCAATATATCAAGCCGGAAAATTTGCCCATAGGAGCCTTTGAAGCTTCGCCGCAGAGTAGTTCGAACGCTACTTTTATAGGTCCTTCGCTCTGGAACATGTCCAGTTAGAAGCGTTTCGGAAATTATGCGCGTGGTGTCTGAAGCCCCTTGTAATGTGTCTAACCCTGCCTTCATATCCATTTCATATTCAGGACTTCCAACCACGACATCAAGACTAATCGGCATACACTTTCATCCCCATCAGGCAGCTAACCTTTAGCTAATTCCTATTCCAAATCCTTGGTTACCTTCACCATAAGGAGGCTTCCGGGCACCTAGGCAATCTTCATGGCCATGGGCCAGCATTTGGCTTATACCTGATAGTGGAAAGATTGCATAGCTAGCAGTTAGTCGGTGGGGCCGGCCAAGCTAAGAGGGGGTAGTCAGATTTCAAGAAAGGTGCAGGCAGTGTTGAAAAGATGTCGAAATTGTTTGCTGAGACACTCCATTTCTATCCAATGCAACACCAGTAGAACTCGCGAATTTGCTTGCAGCCGAAGTTGCTCATGGATCTGACGGAGGGTTCGTCGCTGGATCGTTCTGGCGGTCTAGGTGTGGCGGTTATGGGAACATCACTTCAAGCAAACGCTGACATCGGACGAACTTCACTCCAGCCTGCACGCATCCTAGGAAATTTCCCGCAACCCGCGTCGACTACCATGAACTGGTTCAAAATGCGTCCAAACGCTAGTCTTCGCGCTCCGCTGCAACCCGGCAGATGGTTTACCAAAGGGATTCGCCGGGAGCCTGAAACCATGGAGCCTCGTCATGAAAAAAGACACCAGAAGCCTGCCTGATCAAACACCGTCTCACGAAACCGAATCGAAAGAACCGGCTGTGCTTACCCAGCCTCAGGAATACGTGAGAAAGCCGCGTCGCACCCTGCCGTTCAACGAGATTTTCTCCGTGCGCACCGATGTGGATACGGCCACTCTGCTGACCCATGCCTGTGAAACCCTGGCGGCGCTCAACATGATGACGGCCAACATCGCGGATGATTTCACGGGTTCTCAGCGCAGCCGGTTGCTGGCGATCCGGCAGCTGTCGATCATGACCGAAATGCTGGTCAATCGCGCCGTGGAGAATCTTGATCCGGTGAATCTGGTGCCCCGTACGACGGCGCCTGTCGTGCACTGAAAAACGAGCGCTCGTCGATGACGCAAGTCGTTCATCGACATGAACTTTTCTTCACCCCGGCGGCGGTGATGGCCGTGTACATTGGCCTCGCTCATTCAAGAAACTACGGTTCGCCCGCGCTCCTGCGGGCTTTTTTTCGCCCGGAATCTGGCGGCGATTTGTGTTTTCCTGCCCACCGGGCAATCCTGTCGATCAACCCCAGATCCGGAGCCCCCCGATGCCGCTGCTGACCCTGCCCTGTCAACGCCTGACGCTCGCGGTACTCGACCCGGATCAAGCGCCGCTGGAAAGCGCGTTCTACCAGCGCAATCAACGCCACCTCGCGCCGTGGTCGCCGATTCGTACCACCGATTACTTTTCCACTGAGCAGATCCGCCGACGTCTTGAAATACAGGCCAGCGCCTTCGAAGCCGGGCTGGCGGTGCATATGGCGTTGCTGACCCCGGATGGCGAGCAGATGATCGGCGCCTGCAATTTCAGCGGGATCATTCGCGGTGCGTTTCAGGCGTGTTATCTGGGTTATCACATCGACGAGGCGCATCAGGGCAAGGGGTTGATGCAGGAAGCGCTGGAAGCGGCCATCGCCTACATGTTCGAGACCCAGAACCTGCACCGGATCATGGCCAACTACATTCCCGGCAATGAACGCAGCGCCCGGTTGCTGGAGCGCCTCGGGTTTGAACGTGAAGGCTATGCCAAGGCGTATCTGAACATTGCCGGGCGCTGGCAGGATCATGTGCTGACAGCGCGGGTCAATTCGCGTTTCGAAACGCTGGATCAGCGCTGGTCGCGACCGCTGTCGTGACGTTCACAAATTATTAAGGATTGGCCGCGTAAGCTCGGGTTTCCGCTCACTTCCGGTTGCCTGAACCCATGTCGCGTGCCGCCTCTTCCCTGCTTCTGCTTGCCGCCCTGCTGTTCTTTTTCGCCCTCGGCAGCCATCAACTGCAAGGCTCCACCGAGGCCCGGGTTGCGGGCATTGCGATGGAGATGCACCTGGACAACGACTGGGTGACACCGCGTCTGTTCGGCGAGCCCTTTCTGGAAAAGCCTCCCCTGAGCCTGTGGCTGGACGCCGGCGCCCTGCGGGTTTTCGGCGTCTCGCCCTGGGCGGTGCGACTGGCGTCGGCGGTGGCCGGGTTGCTCAGTGTGATGCTGCTGTACGCCCTGTTGCGCCGCTTCGAACGCCCGAAGGCCATCGCCTGGACAGCGGGGATTTTGCTGGCGACCATGGCCAGTTACTGGAGCAACGTGCGTGGGGTCGGCGAGGATGCGCTGCTTGCCCTCGGCGTGACCATGGCGTTGCTGGCGTTTTTTCAGGCGCAGCGAGCATCGACCACGGGCAATTCGTTGCTGTTTGTGGTCGGGATTGCGATCGCCACGCTGAGTAAAGGCGTGCTCGGGCTGGCGATGCCGGGTGTGGTGATTTTCGCTTTTCTGCTGGCCGACAACCTGATGGACAAGCGCTTCAAGCTGACGGACTGGCTGCGTCCGGGTTTGCTGACCCTGGTCGGTCTGATCCCGCTGATGATCTGGCTCACCGTGCTCTATCAGCGTGGCGGCGTCCAGGCGGTCAGCGAAGTGTTGCTGACCAACAGCGTAGGACGCTTCAGCGGATCGTTCGTCGAAGCCGGGCACTACGAGCCGTTTTACTACTACCTCGCCAAGCTGCCGCAGGCGTTCCTGCCCTGGAACATTCTGGTGTACCTGGGCCTGTGGCATTTTCGCAAGGCGCTGAAGGCCAACCGTTACCTGCTGTTTTTCAGCCTGTGGATCATCGCGCAGTTCATCCTGCTGACCCTGGCCTCGAGCAAACGCACGGTGTACCTGATGTCGATGACACCGGCCGCCGCCGTCATCGCGGCGGAATACGCAAACGTGCTGTTCGAGAAACTGAAGCCACATAAAGGCTGGATAGCCCGCCATCATCAAACATTGGCAATGGGCGTGTTGACCGTGGTGATGGGCAGTTACCTGGCCGCCGCGCAGTGGTACCTGCCCCACGCCGATCGCAGGTTGTCATTCCTGCCGCTGACCGAAGAGATCCAGACCCTGCAGACCGAAGGTCACGACGTTGCCCTGTATCAGGCGAATGAACGGGTGGGCGGCGCCAGCGTGTTCTACACCCGCAGCGTGCTCAAGGGATTGGACACCGAGGCACAGCTGCGGGCGTTTCTGGAACAGTCATCAGCGAACGTGGCGGTGCTGTCGGGCGACCAGCCGCCCGTCGCGCCGTTGAAGATCATCAAGACCATGAAGGTGGGGCGTCAGGCGTACTACTTTGTAAGCCTGTGACCGATGCTGCTTGTTTCTGCCGCACGGGTTGCGCCAGTCGCTCCCGTCCGTAGAACGCCAGCGCCGTCAGCAAACATGCCAGCCACACAAAGATCCCGGCCCAGAACGTGTGGGACATGTAGTGCCAGCCCTGTAGGACCCGCGTAGTGCCGTAGACAAAACCGAGCAGCAGCGAGCCCCACAACAACGCGCTGGAAAAGCGCCATTGATAACGACGCGCCACGAAATACAGCGCCAGCATGGTGAAGCCACCCGAGGCATGGCCGCCCGGCCAGCAACGCCCTTCACCTGCTTCGTGGAACAGCTGGAAATTGTTGTACCACTCGATGTGCGGCATCTTTCCGCCGTACAGCGTGGTCTCGATCGGGCAGTAGACGCTGGTGTGCGCCTTGAGGAAATGGATCACCCCGGTGCAGACCGCGAAAGCCACCACCACGAACAGAAAATCCCTACGGTGCTCGGCAGCAAAGCGCAGCACCGGCGCGACTTTGCAGCGCTCGAGAAACCCGCCCAGACGCGGATGCTGTTGCGGTTTCAGCAGTGGCCAGACAAACGACAACATGGCGCCGATCAAAGCAATTTCGGCAGTCCAGTTCGGAATGATCCGCGCCCACTTGTGGGTCAGTTTTTCAAAGAAGTGAATCTTGTCGAGCGGAAAGGTGTGGGTCAGTGGATCGAACAGCAAATTGCTGAACGCGATGTCGATGTTGGTCATGTCGAACATCAGAAAAACCACGGCTGCACACAGCAGCGGGATGCCGAAGTTGTAAGCGTAAAAGCGGGATTTCATTGGGTGGTCACCGTGCGCCAGTCCGAGGCTTCAATGAAGCCGAGCATTTGAGGGGCCGCCGGGCTGGCGGCGGAAACAAACAGCGATGCGCCGTACCCGAGGGTCGAGGCCGGCACCTTGAGGTCTTTTTCCAGCTGCGCCATGCATTCGCTGTGGGTCACCAGAATCAGGTTGCGTCCCGGGACCTTGTGCGCGAGCGCGTCCTGCAGCATCCGGCCCTTGCAACTGATCAGCCAGTCTTCGCCGGCCGTCGCCTTGTTGAACATGTAGCCGGCGGTCTGCACGGTGCGCATCATCGGGCTGTTGTAGACGTCGGCCTGGTCCAGGCCCAACTGCTCGAACTGCGCGCCGACGCTCACCGCGACACTGCGCGAGCGATCCGTGATGCCATCGTGGCCGCTCAGGCACGCCGCTTTCGAGTGGTCGCAGCGCTCGACGTGGCGCACCAGCACGATGATGTCGCCTTTGCTCCAGCCCTCCTTCAGCGCCTGCGCCCCGGCCACATTGCCGTGGGCAAGGTCAGGCACCGCCGCCGGGGCCAGCAGCCAGAGGGTCAAAGGGATTACCAGCGCCGAGGCCGCCAATACCACCCAGGTGTTTCGAAAACGGGCCAGACCGCGCAGATCAATCGAGCGCTTGACGCCGAACAGACTCAGTCGCAATTCCACAAAAAGCCGCCATCACTTGTGATTCGATGCGGCGAGGTTAGAGAGCACGGCGTGGGCAGCCAGTGAAACCCATGTGAAAAAAGTCTTGTGAGTGCCTGTTACAAATTCCGTAGGACAAAATCCTTTCAGCTCTCGGATTTGCGGCCGATACAGTGCTGCTTACACCCTTGCTGGCGCAAAAAAACAACAATCTTCCAGCCTGACCGACGATCAAGACGCACAACGTTTTTCTGGAGGATTTTTGATGAATAGCTGGTTCGGCAACATCAGCGTGAACCTGAAACTGGGGCTCGGATTCGGCCTCGTCCTGGCCCTGACCTGCATCCTGGCGCTCACTGGCTGGACCAGCCTGGGCGGCCTGATTGACCGCAGCAACTGGATGAGCGACATCACCCAGCTCAACGCTGGCCTGACCAAACTGCGCGTGGTGCGCCTGCAATACATGCTGACCAACGGCGATGAAACCGCCGCGCAGAACGTGCAGACCACCCTCGATGGGTTCGCCGCCCAACAGCAGAAGCTGATCAGCAGCTTCAAGAGCCCGGAAAACGTCAAACTGCTCAAGGAGCAGGCGGCGACCATCGCCGAATACCAGACGTCCCTGAATAAAATGCGTAACGCCTACCGCACCGGCAACACGGCGCGCGACACCATGGCCGCCAATGCCGAGACCGCGTACAACCTGATCCAGTCGATCAGCACCCGCGTCCAGCAGATGGAGATGAGCGAACAGCGTTTCGAGCAGTTCCAGGCCATCACCGCCGCCAAGGAAGCGTTCATCCTGGCGCGCTACGAAGTGCGCGGTTACACCGCCACCGCCAACGCCGAGACCGAGCAGAAAGCCGTCGGCCAACTGGATGCGGCCATCGCCAGCCTCAAGCCACTGAACGTGTATTTCGCCAGCACCCAACAGGACGCCCTGCGTCAGCTGGAAACCGCACTGATCAACTACCGCAGCGCCTTGCAGGCCTTCAAGAACGCCAACACCGATGCGGTGCAGGCGCGCAAGGAAATGACCGATCAGGGCGCGACCATCGTGAGCCTGAGCGAGCAGCTGTATCAGATCCAGCTCGATCGCCGTGACGCGGAAAGCGCCCAGGCCCGCACCCTGCAACTGATCAGCACCCTGCTGGCGTTGCTGGTGGGCGTGATTGCTGCCGTGATCATCACCCGTCAGATCACCCGTCCGCTGCAGGAAACCATGGCCGTGGTCGACCGCATCGCCAGCGGCGACCTGAGCCAGAACGTGATCGTCACCCGCCGCGACGAACTCGGCGTGCTGCAACAAGGCATCGCCCGCATGGGCGTGACCCTGCGCGACCTGATCAGCGGCATCCGCGACGGCGTGACCCAGATCGCCAGCGCCGCCGAAGAACTGTCGGCCGTGACCGAACAGACCAGCGCCGGCGTGAACAGTCAGAAGGTCGAGACCGATCAGGTCGCCACCGCCATGCACGAGATGACTGCCACTGTGCAGGAAGTCGCGCGCAACGCCGAAGAAGCCTCGCAAGCCGCAGCCGCCGCTGACGGCGAAGCCCGTGAAGGCGACAAAGTGGTGAACGAAGCCATCGCCCAGATCGAACGTCTGGCCAGCGAAGTGGTGCGTTCCACCGAAGCCATGAGCGTGCTGCAACAGGAAAGCGACAAGATCGGCAGCGTCATGGACGTGATCAAGGCTGTGGCCGAACAGACCAACCTGCTGGCCCTCAACGCCGCCATCGAAGCCGCCCGTGCCGGTGAGGCCGGTCGCGGTTTTGCCGTGGTTGCCGACGAAGTCCGTGGCCTGGCCCAGCGCACCCAGAAATCCACCGAGGAAATCGAAGGCCTGGTGGCCGGTCTGCAGAACGGCACGCAGCAAGTGGCCGCCGTGATGAACAACAGCCGCGCCCTGACCGACAGCAGCGTGGCGCTGACCCGCAAGGCTGGCGACTCGCTGGAAACCATCACCCGCACGGTGTCGAACATCCAGTCGATGAACCAGCAGATCGCCGCAGCCGCCGAACAGCAAAGCGCCGTGGCCGAGGAAATCAGCCGCAGCATCATCAACGTCCGTGACGTGTCGGAACAGACCGCAGCGGCGAGTGATGAGACGGCCAAGTCCAGCGTTGAACTGGCGCGGTTGGGTGGGCAGTTGCAGCAGATGGTGAGCCATTTCCGCGTGTAAACCCTGCACACGAAAGCCGATGTAAAAAGAAGGGCAGCTGAAAAGCTGCCCTTCTTTTTTGCCCGGAAATTGCCAACTTCAGGAAGTGGATGACGGGTTCTGAAACGCAATTACACACGGTTGGCGATGAGTGTTTAAGGACACGCCGTGATACGTCCCGAAGCCCACAAAACCTTGCGCCGTTGCCTACGGCTACGCCAGAATCCGCCGGCTTGTGCGCCTTGGGCTGGCTGCGTAATTTGATTGCGTCACTGATTTCCAGTGATCGAACTTAGCGGTTCGGAATGTCCCCCAACGGTTGCACATGTCGAATCCAGTCAGGCGCAAGCCTGCACTTGATGGTGGCTGTGCGCATGGCACCTTCGGGTGCGCCGGGTTTTGGGTGACTTACCGGTCCGCTAACTTGCGCACAGCTGCCACCCTTTTGCTTAGCGGCGAAAAGGTGCGGCCTCAACCAAGAGGTAAATCACCCATGTTCAAGGTAACGCCAAACCCACCGCTCACCGAGCCCACAACCCTCCCGGATCCGGCATCTCCCTACGAATGCCCCGGCTCAAAGAAATTCAACGAAGCCGCCGAACGCGCCCTCGATTATCACCTGGGCCCACTCAGCGCCCACGTCATGGCCGCGCCCTACAAACCCAACACCCTCTACCAGGCTCACCCCGAAGCCGACACCGAATCCCTGCTGGTGGACGCCAGCGAATCCCTCGGCTCCGCCACCGTCATGCTCAACAATCATGTGGCACTGGTCGAAGGCAGCCACCGCAAGACCCTGCAAGGCATCGCCCAGATCGTGATGATCGCCGAACTGGCCGTTAACCGTGCGCTGGACAAGGTCGTGCCGACGGATTGATGCGGGAGATGGCGAGTGCGGTGCACTCGCCATTTTTTTGAGCGGTGTTTATCAACCGCTGAGGTTTTCTGAACGTGATGGCAGATCAAGTTCGACGCCACTCATGGCGCCGAATCGATTTCGTATCCGAGTACCTAATCCGCCGGCTCGATCAACCGTAGCCAACGCGTTCTCCAGAATCTGCCGCGCTTCGTCTTCCATGGAATGACAGTTTTGGGCGGCAGCGATACGCAATTGCTCTGTCACCTGCTCATCGAGTCGAATAGTAATGCTGGTCATAAGGCTTCCCCTGCAATCTTTGAAATGAGTGATCGCAGACTAACAAACCAGTTCGAAGATCTCTGCATGGTCCCAAGGCCAGCCATTTACTTTATTCGCGGATTCAAATTACCTTTCAGAGCGCTCATCCGCCCACGGCGGCCTCGATCAAGAGGATTCGGTCATGCAATCGCTCGGCTTCACCTCCGTCCCACCGCTGCTCAAGTACCTGCGCCATGCCGAACATCTGGGCATGGCCATCGAGCCTGCATTGGCGGCGGCCGGGTTGCAGGCGCAGCAGTTGAGCGACAACAGCCTGCGCCTGCCGGGTGAAACCCATGAGCGGTTGCTCGATTACTTTTGCGAGCACTCGGGCGATCCGCTGTTCGGCCTCAACGCGGCGAATTTCGTCCTGCCCAACTCGTGGAGCGTGTTGGGTTACATCACCATGAATTGCGCGACATTGGGCGATGCCATGAACCGCATCATGCCGTTCGAAAAACTGGTGGGCGACATGGGCGTCAGCCGCGCCGAGGTGCAGGAAAACCACGTACACCTGATCTGGAACTGCCGCTTTGAGCGCCCGCGGATTCGCCGGCATCTGGTGGAAAACGTGCTCGGCTCATGGCTGCAATACGCACGCTGGATCGCCGACACCCGACTGTCGCCGGCCGCGGTGTGGCTGGAACATTCACTCCCGGCGAACACAACGCTGGCGCAGTACGAACAGTTTTTTGAATGCCCGGTACTGTTCGATCAGGCGTATTCAGCGCTGATCGTGCCGCTACCGTATTTGCAGTTGCCGTTGCGCCAGGCCGATGCGCATTTGCTGCGCACCCTGGAGGAACACGCACAAAGTCTGATGGCGACGCTGGAGGATGCGTCGCTGGAGCAGCGGGTCAAAAGCATCCTGCGCCGGTTGCTCAAGGAAGGCCTGCCGCGCAAGGAACAAGTGGCCGAACATCTCGCCGTGTCGGTGCGCACGCTACAACGCCAGTTGCATCAGGCCGGCACGTCGTATCAGCAGATTCTCGATGAACTGCGCCAGGAACTGGCCGAGCATTACCTGCTCAACAGCACCCTGCCGATTCAGGACATCGCCCAGTATCTGGGCTTCAGCGAATCACGCTCCTTTCACCGCGCCTTCAAGAGGCGACGCGGCATGCCGCCCGGTGAGTTTCGGCAGACTCACCGGGTAGCGAACGACAGTTAGAGACTGATCGCGTTGGTGAACACCAGACGATTGCCGAACGGGTCGGCGATGGTCATGTCCTGGCTGCCCCACGGCATGGCCTGAATCTGTGGATGCGAAAACTTGTATTCCTTGGCCAGCAACTGCTGCTGAAACGCCTCCAGTTCATCGGTCTCGATCCGCAGGGCCGAACCCGGTGTCGCATCGCCGTGGTGTTCGGACAGATGCAGCACACACTCGCCACGCGAAACCTGCAGGTACAACGGGAAACCGGGTTCGAAACGATGCTGCCAGTCGATCTTGAAGCCGAGGAAGTCGACGTAGAACTCCACGGCTTTGGCTTCATCGAAAATCCGCAGGATCGGGGTGGTTTTGCCGAAGCTCATGGGTTGCTCCCTGACTGATTGGCCCCAGAGTGTAGCCGGGGTGGATGTCAGCAATTCGGCTTGGTGATGGCTTTCTTTAATTGCAATGTGCCACTACCGTGACCCAGTCAGCAAAAATCAACGAAAGCCGTCGCGCAGATCGCCTTGGCGCGCCAAAAACCGCCCTGCTGTTTGCCCGTTGGCCTGGCCGTCGCGATAACTCAACACGCCATTGATCCACACCCCGTCGATGCCTTGCGCAGCACGTTGCGGGTCGTTGAAATCCGCCACGTCGCGCACGGTCGCCGGATCGAACAACACCAGATCGGCCCAGTGTCCTTCACGAATTTCGCCCCTTTCCTTCAGGCCGAAACGCGCGGCCGACAGACCGGTCATCTTGTGCACGGCGGTGTGCAGCGGAAACAGCCCGACGTCACGACTGAAATGTCCGAGCACCCGTGGGAAAGCGCCCCACAGACGCGGGTGCGGGAACGGGTCTTCCGGCAAGCCATCGGAGCCGACCATCGACAGCGGATGAGCGAGAATCCGGCGCACGTCGTTCTCGTCCATGCCGTAATACACCGCGCCCGCCGGTTGCAGGCGTTTGGCGGCGTCGAGCAAGGACAGGTTCCATTCGGTGGCAATGTCCATCAGGTCGTGACCGCCCATGTCCGGATGCGGCGTCGACCAGGTGATGGTGATGCGGTGAGCGTCGGTGACCTGCTTCAAATCCAGGGTCGAAGAACTCGCCGCATACGGATAGCAATCGCAACCGACCGGGTGAGTTTTCGCCGCGGCTTCCAGCGAGGCAAGCAACTGCGGACTGCGGCCCCAGTTACCGGCGCCGGCACATTTGAGGTGGGAAATGATCACCGGTGATTGAGCATGGCGGCCGATGCGGAAGGCCTCGTCCATCGCCTCCAGCACCGGTTCGAACTCACTGCGCAGGTGGGTGGTGTACACCGCGCCGAACGCATTCAATTCTTCGGTCAGTTGCATGACTTCATCGGTGGATGCCGAAAACGCACTCGCATACGCCAGACCTGTGGATAAACCGAGGGCGCCCGCCTCCAGGCTTTCACGCAACTGCTCGCGCATCGCGGCGATTTCATCGTCAGTCGCGGTGCGAAACAGATCATCGAGGTGATTGCTGCGCAGCGCCGTGTGCCCGACCAGCGCCGCCACGTTCAACGTGGTGTTGGCCGCTTCCACCGCTGCGCGGTAATCGCTGAAACGTGGGTAAACGAACGCCGCCGCCGAGCCGAGCAGGTTCATCGGATCCGGCGGATCGCCGCGCAAGCTGACCGGCGCCGCACTGATCCCGCAGTTGCCGACAATCACCGTGGTCACGCCCTGACTGAGCTTGGGCAGCATCTGCGGCTGACGGATCACCACGGTGTCGTCGTGGGTGTGTACGTCGATGAAACCCGGTGCCAGCACACGGCCGGCGGCGTCGATTTCGTCGCTGGCGCCGGTGTCATGCAAGTCGCCGATCTGCGCGATGCGGCCGTCGAGGATCGCCACGTCGGCGGCGTAACCGGGGCTGTTGCTGCCGTCGATGACCAGTGCGTTGCGAATCAGGGTGTCGTACAGCATGTCAGTCTCCCAGCGGCAGGTGATCGTCGCCGCCACGGTATTCGTCGAGGGCGAGTTTGATCCGCCGCAGACGTTCTTGATTGTCTTCAGGATTGGCCAGCGCCAGCTCGGTGGCCAGCACGTCGATGGCGAGCAGCATGCCGTAGCGCGCCGCCGTCGGTTTGTAGATGAACGAGGTCTCGGCGCCTTGCAGCGGCAGGACGATGTCGGCCAGTTCCGCCAGCGGTGAGTCGGCGCGGGTGATGGCGAGAATCCGGGCGCCGTAGTTGCGCGCCAGCGCCACGGTCTCCAGCAACTCCGGGGTGATGCCGGTCAGCGAACAGACGATCACCACCTGCTCGGCGCTGAGGCTGGCGGCGGTGACGCGCATCATCACCACGTCGTGGCACACCGCAATCGGGTAGCCGAGGCGCACCAGCCGCACCTGCAATTCGTCACTGCACAGGGTCGAGCAACCGCCAATGCCGAAGGCGTGGATCATCCGCGCCTGGCCCAGCAGTTTCACCGCATCGGCGAAGCGCGATTCGTCGAACGCCGCCAGATGCTGGCGCAGGGTGGTTTCGATATCGCCGACGATCTGCCGATAAAACGCCGACTGCTCGGGCGTACCTGCCGGGTCGAGGAAACGGCTGCCGACGCCACTGGCCTGGGCCAGTTGCAGACGCAGGTCGCGCAGGTCGCGACAACCGACGGTGCGGGCGAAGCGTGACAGCGTGGCGGTGCTGACTTCGGCCCGCAGCGCCAGTTCTTCGAGGCTGGCGGAGGCGGCAAATCCTACGTCGTCGAGCATCAGACGGGCGATGCGTCCTTCACCGGCGCTGAAGGAATCCTGACGGGCGCGGATCTGATAGAGGATGTCCATGGCGGATAACTCCGACTACAGCAGGTAAGAAAGACCGACGGTCAGGGCGAAAGCGACAATCGAGATCAGGGTTTCCAGCACCGTCCAGGTCTTGAACGTCTGGGCCACGGTCATGTTGAAGTATTCCTTGATCAACCAGAAGCCGCCGTCGTTGACGTGGGAAAAGATAACCGAGCCCGCGCCGGTCGCCAGCACCAGCAGTTCCGGGTGGGGATAACCCAGACCGATGGCCACCGGCGCGACCACGCCGGAAGCCGTGGTCATCGCCACGGTCGCCGATCCGGTGGCAATGCGCATCAGCGCGGCGAACAGCCAGCCCATGATCAGCGGCGACAGGTGAAATTCGTGGGCCAGGCCGACGATCTGATCGGTGACGCCGGCGTCCACCAGAATCCGGTTCAGACCGCCACCGGCGCCCACCAGCAAGGTGATGCTGGCGGTCGGTGCCAGGCATTCGTTGGTGAATTTGAGGATCGATTCGCGGTTGAAACCCTGGGCAATGCCGAGGGTCCAGAAACTCAACAGCGTCGCCAGCAACAGCGCAATCACCGAGTTGCCGATGAACAACAGGAACTGGTTGAAGCCGCTGCCCGGCGTGGAAATCAGGTTGGCCCAGCCGCCGATCAGCATCAGCACCACCGGCAACAGAATGGTCGCCATGGTGATGCCGAAACCCGGCAGGCTGTCACGGGGTTCGCGTTCGAGGAATTGTTTTTCCAGCGGGTTATCCGCCGGCAACTGAATGCGCGGCACGATGAATTTGGCGTACAGGGGGCCGGCAATGATTGCCGTCGGAATGCCGATGGCAATCGCATACAGCAAGGTCTGCCCGACCGACGCCTGATACGCCTGCACCGCCAGCATCGCCGCCGGGTGCGGCGGCACCAGCGCATGCACCACCGACAGCCCCGCGACCATCGGCAAACCGACCATCAGGATCGACACGCCGACCCGCCGCGCCACGGTAAAGGCAATCGGCACCAGCAGCACGAAACCGACTTCGAAAAACAGCGGCAGCCCCACCAGAAACGCAATGCACACCATCGCCCAGTGCGCGTTCTTTTCGCCAAAGCGCTCGATCAACGTGCGCGCCATCTGCTCGGCGCCGCCGGACTCGGCCATCATTTTGCCGAGCATCGTCCCCAGCGCCACCACCAGCGCAATGTGGCCCAGCGTCTTGCCCACCCCGGCCTCGTACGCCCCCACCACCCCGGACGGCGGCATCCCCGCCACCAGCGCCAGGCCAATGGAAATCAGGGTGATGACAATGAACGGATTGAGCCGGTAACGGGCGATCAGAACGATCAGGGCGATGATGGCAACGGCGGCGTACACCAGCAGCCAATAGCCGAAGGACGGTGTCATGCGGTACTCCTCGAAAGGGTCACGTTCGAATGGGTTGTGAAACTCATAAATCATTTCGAGATCGAGTTTTCAAACCAAGTGAAAGTAATTTTCGTGGAGGGATAAGGGTTGTCGTTTTTGGGTATGTCTTGTCGCGAATAATGAAAATCGCGGGGTGGGATTTTCATGAACCGGCTGAAGGTTTCGCCCAGACCACAAGGTTTTCAACATCAGTCCAGGCGCTATACTCGGCAGACGCTTTCTATAGAGTTCCTGCCATGACTGCTCCGCGCCGCCGCCCCAAAAAGCTCACTGCCGAAGCGTTGATACGTGCGATTGCCAGTTCGACAGCCATCGAAACGGGTCAGAGCGTTGAATCGATTGAACGCAAGCTGAAGCTCAAGGACAGCAAGTTTCTGCATCTCTCTCTGGCCAAATGAGATCGTCACTCAAGTCCACAATGCCTGCCGAACCCAATACTCCATGGGTTCGTAATTGCAATTCAGCCCTTGGTTGATTGCCGCAAAATAAGCCTCTTTGTTTCGCTCCCAAATGCTGTAGTCGAGCGGTACATACCCCGCCTGCACCGCCATGACATCCGCCAACAATCGCGACAGACGCCCATTACCCTCGCGAAATGGATGAATCAGGATGAACTCCACGTGCGTGACAGCGATGGCGTGGATCAGGTTTTCATCCAGATCAGGCTTGCAAGGTGTGTACTTGCCAAGACAGTCCCTCTCGAAACCATCAAGCAGTCGGGGAATCTGCGGTGCTGCGGCAAAGAAAAAGCCGTCCTTCCCCATATTCACCGCACGCACGTCGCCGGCCCATGAATAGAGATTGCCCAACCAGTGTCGGTGCCACTCTTTCAGGTCCTGAACGGTTAATGGCCGATTTGGCAAATGCTCAATGAGCACGAACTGGTACAATTTTTCCAACAGGATGAGCTCTGCGTCATCCATGTCTTCAGGATCGGTTATCCCTAATTTATGGTTCTTCACGGAATCCCGGGAAACATAGAAACAAGAACGCCGATTTGGTTGATGATGTTCGTGCGAGCAAA